>JAQZBA010000329.1 GCA_029239365.1 Herbinix sp.
AGAGGGGGGTACTTTCTAATTATAATTGTTTCGTGGGCCATCTCATAATAGATTACGTGGGTGTTTTGAGATGGCTCATTCTAAAGTTGTGCAAAGGAGGAGTAAATTGAGATGAATAAGAAAGTGCCAGGTTTCAAAGAAAAAGTACGTTATCAATTTGATAATCTTATGTCGAAGGGAACCATCGTACTGGTAGGTATGCTTTTCTTAATAACCGCAGTTGTAGTAATTGTTACAGGACTTCTGGGGGCGTTCATCAATAAAGATTTTACCACGGGGAATTTAATATGGCAGAGTCTGATGCATGCAATGGATTCCGGTACATTAGCTGGAGATGATACTGCAAATGTTGGGTATATCCTTTTAATGTCAGTAGTTACGATCTGTGGAATCTTCGTAACAAGCATCTTGATTGGTATCATTAGTACGGGCTTTGAACAAAAATTATACGATTTGAGGAAAGGGACTTCTAAGGTAATTGAAACCGGACATACCGTCATCTTGGGTTTTAACGACAGTGTTTTCACCATTTTATCGGAGCTGATTGAAGCGGGTGAGAACAAGAAGAGTAACTGCATCGTAGTATTGGGGGAAGAAGAGAAAGAAGTAATGGAGGAAATGATCAAGGGGCGAATTGAGGATTATAAAACGACCAGAATTATATGTAAATCCGGTAAATTAACAGAACAATTTCTTCTGGACAGAGCATCACTAGAGACCTGCAGATCAATTATCATCAATCAGGAAAATGATTTCTCCATAATAAAAATTATACTTGCGACTGTGAACTATCTGAAATCTAAGAATGCCTTTGATCAAGAGCTACATATTACTTCGATGATCTATCATAAAGCCAATCTGGAGGCTGCCAAAATCGCTGGGGAGGGTAAGGTTGAGGTTCTATTCTTCGAGGATGCATTATCAAGAATTATCGCGCATACTTGCCGACAACCGGGTCTTTCTACGGTGCTTACTGAATTTTTCGATTTTGGTGGAGATGAATTCTATTTTGAGAACTTTACGAACTTAGCCGGTAAGACCTTTGGGGAGATTCTGAATTTATTTGAACACTCAACTATCGTCGGGTTGGAACAGCAGGGTAAAGTAGTGTTAAATCCTTCCAAGGATACGAAGCTTACGGCAGGAGATTATGTAATTCACCTGGCCGCCGATGATAATACCTCTAAGCCTATGGAGGCGGTACCTCTGATGGATCTATCAGCGGAGATGCAGAGGAAAGAGCAGGTAGATGAGAGCAAACATCTGCTTGTACTGGGCTATAATCATTATTTACCGGATATTCTGGAAGAACTTGATCACTACAGCGACAGTAGGACGACAATAACGGTGGCAGGCATAGAGCTTCCAGAAATATCAGAGATAAAGCATTATAAGAATATTAATGTAATCGAAAAAGATTGTAATATTTATGATCGAATTCTATTAGAAGCACTGATCCATGAGGATACCATAGATATTCTTATTTTAAGCGATTTGGAATGCAGTAAGGATGAGGCTGATTCGAAGACACTCCTATTACTGATTCAACTTAGGGATATAGGAAGAAGATGGAAACGTGAGTTTAATATAACGAGTGAAATGTGCTCCGTGAGTAATCAGGAATTGGCGAAAGTAGCCAATGTAAAAGATTTTGTTGTAGGTAGCTCAATCACGAATCTCATCATCGCACAGGTGGCTGAGAATAGAAAATTAGCACTTCTGTTTGAGGATCTCTTGGATGCAGAAGGCTCGGAGCTTTATATGAAAAAAGCCAGCCATTATGTCAAGACAGAAGTTGAGACAGATTTTTATACCATTACCGAAATTGCAAGTAAACGAAATGAAATAGTTGTGGGATATAAGAAAATAACATCAAAGGGTATTGAGATAAAGACGAATCCGAATAAATCCGAACATATATCATTTTGTAAGGAGGATTACTTGATTGTAATAGCAGAGGATAATGATTAGGAAAATAATCTAAGATTGGAAAAAATACTGGGATTTTAGTCGTTTCAATGCAAAAAAAAGCCGTTTCATGTAAGCGGCATTTTTTCTGTTTAATTGTTGCTATGATATGAATAGTATTAATCGATCTTTCAAGCCGTAATACATAATTATGGCGTACGCAGGTCATTACAGGTAGTACTAATTCTAATGGAAAAGGGGAAGCAATCAATGTGTACTAAGAAAATGATGAGAAGACTATTTTCGGCAATGCTAATTTTGGTCATGGTGTTTTGCGGAATTGTCAATGATGTAACAAAGCAAGCACAAGCCGCAGTCAACAAGGAGGGGGGAACCTCCGCCGATTTTACGAAATGTATTAATGTCACTGAGAAGTATCTATATATGGGTAAATCAGGGGTAAAAACCTTTGATTTTAATATTAGAAAAGAAGCCATGATGAAGGGAGCAACCTATATCTGGTACATAAGAACTGATAAGGGCAATCCTAAAGCTGTATCAATCAACAAAAAAACAGGTATTGTAACCGCAAGAGAAGCAGGTACAGCCTATATTAGATGTAAGATAACTCTTGCTGATGGATCAGTGTATCGTCCTCAAGCAATCGTAACGGTAATTAATAATATTACGGCAGTCGGAATCAATAATCTTCCGGGAGATGCAACAATCATTGCAGGAAGCGGCTATGATTTTAATCACAGCGTGATAGGTACGGAGGCCGGTAAAAGTGCGAAAACCAGTGGAATAACCGGGTGGGAAATAGCAGATGATACCTCCGGTGTTGAAACTGCTACAGCGCAGGGAATTGTGTTCCCGATCAAGGTGGGCGAATTCAAGGTTCGTGCTGTTTGCTTTTCGAGTACGGCAAAGTATAAAGCATGGTTATCAGATAAGGAAGCGAATCAGGCAGGTATTACAGCAACAAGTGAGTGGGCTACCATTAAAGTGGCTTCCTCTCAGGGAATTGCAACTGCAACAACCCAGGAGCAATTGAATAAATCACTAGTAGCAGACGATATCGAGCGGATCGAATTATCTACAGATAAGGCGATTCTTTTGACCATACCGCGAGGGAACTATGATAAGAAGACACTGATTGTAAATACACCAAATGCTGATATTGAGAACCATGGCATCTTTAAGGAAATTATGATCAAAGCGATAAAGGATAGTACCTGGATTGAATATGCCAATGGTAATATCGTTAATTTAAGTGATGAAACAGCCAGCTTTGTAATAAAAGAAGGCATAAATGTAAAACGAATAGTGATAGATCGAGCAGATTCGCAGCTCAATATTGTGATTAATGGAGCAGTGGAGCAAATCGTGGTATTACAGCCTACAAGCATAAATCTCTCAGGCAGTGGCGCACAGGTTCCTGTTACTGTCGAAGCATCGGCAGGGGGAAGTGCAATTACAGCTTCTATGCCATTGGATCTTGAACTTAAAGCAAAAACGGATGTTACTCTGAACGAAGGGGCTGGGGATACCAGTCTGAATAAGAGTGAAAGCACGGTTGTTGTTAAAATACAGAATAATACTGACAGAGATAGTGTAATCACCACCAATCATAGCGATGGTGAATCAATTGGAACAGGAAAGACTATCATAAGTGATGGTAATAAGAAAACTTCAGAGGGTACGGTTGTACCAATCAACACTCCGTCCGGCGGTCCTTCAACAAATCCACCGACACAACCGTCTACAATAAATGTAAGTGCTATTACCGTTACAAGTGCGGGAGATGCAACCACTGTTGTGAATGGTGGTACATTGCAGATGAGTGCAACGGTAGCTCCTGCCAATGCAACCAATAAGACTGTAACCTGGTCCGTAATCAACGGAACCGGTTCAGCGACCATCAGCACGAATGGACTATTAACGGCTACAGGTGCCGGAACTGTAACCATAAAAGCAGTAGCGAACGATGGTTCTCTGATACAAGGAAATAAAGCGATTATAATCAATACTACAGCGTTAGCCAAGGTTACCAATGCAGCGCTGGGAGCAGATGGCACAGCAACCTGGAGTGATGTGTCAAATGAATCAAGCTATGACCTACAGCTATTCAAAAACGGAACTTCTCAAGGTCCGATGATAAACGTAGCAGCAAATACTACAACTAAGAACTTCTTAGCAGCGATGAGAGCAGCAGGAACAGGAAACTATACCTTTACCGTAACAGCCAAGGGAGACGGAGTATACTTTGTGAATGGAGCAACCTCCGATGCATCTTCCTCTCAGACTGTCCTCCAACTAGCAACTGTAAATGCAGGCTTAACCTGGACCGGGAATGTGGCACACTGGACTGCAGTTACAAGTGCAGTTAGCTATGACGTACAGCTTTACAAAGGCAGTACAGCAGTGGGATCAGCTGTGAATGTGCTGTCAGCGAATGTAGCAACTGGAACAGATTTCACTGCAGCCATGACTACAGGAGGTTCTGGTACCTACACCTATAAAGTAACCGCGAAGGGAAATACAACCTTGATCCTCGATGCAACA
>JAQZBA010000015.1 GCA_029239365.1 Herbinix sp.
GCTTTTGACATCCGACCCGTTCCTTAATACTCAATTTCCTGCAGGAATAATCCCTGAGCACTGGCAGGTGCACTAGCTGTCTCCGGAGCTTCCGGATTAAGCATTGCCTCCAGCTCACTTACCTGTGTTGCACGAAGTCCGATATCAAGTAAAGTCGCGACAACCATACGAGCCATATTATGAAGAAAATCATTTGCTTTTACGGTAATCTGTATTTCCTTTGTATCTTGATAAATATCAATTGTGTAGATTTCTTTTACAGTGGATTTGCTCTTCTTCACTGTGGAGAAGTCCTTAAAATCATGCTTTCCAATTAGCAGCCTCGCAGCTTCCTTCATCAGGTCTATCTCAGGCTTTTTAAAACAATAATAGGTATATTTGCGGTCGAATACACTTGGAGCATCCCCGATTGCCACGCGGTATAGGTAGGTCTTCGTCTTCGCATTCAAGGTTGCATGAAAGCGTTCCGGTACCTCCTCCACTTCCACGACTGCAATATCCATCGGTAGATACCGATTAAAATAGTTCTTGATTTCGTAAAGCTTCAGTGGGGATTTTGTCTTAAAATTAGCAACCTGAGCATAGGCATGGACACCTACCTCTGTTCTGCACGCACAGTTAAGCTCAACCTCCTCATTGGTCATCTTCTTGATCAGTTCCAAGAGCTTATTCTCAATCGTATTCTCGGATTCCCCTTTACCTAGTCGCTGCCAGCCATGATATCGGCTACCGTCATACTCCAGGGTTAGTTTAATATTTCTCATTCGGTTCACGCACCTTTCTATTAATCACCATAAAATTATATCCAACTAACTATGTTCTAATAATATCTTGCTTCTTTTCTTCTCACAAGCCTATACAATTCTATTCGGTAGATGCCTCTTCGTGTAGTATCGATAATAGAAGATAAAGAGCAGTGAGGTTACTATCCAGGCGAGTGGATAGCTGTAGATTACCGTGCTAAGCTCCGGTCGGAGGGGAACTACGGTAAACAGCCAGAGTACACGCAATGCACATACCCCCAGGCTAGTTAGTAACATCGGGATTAGGGAATTACCCATACCACGTAAGGTACCGGAGAATATCTCTATAAATACATAGGTCCAGAAGGTTGGAACCATAATTCGCAGGATCTCCATACCCTTCTCAATAACCTGAGTATCCGTGGTAAAAAGCCAAAATACGTAAGGACCACTTAAGTATAGAATAATACTTAAGCTGATTGCCACAGACAGTGCAAGGCGAAGGCAAACCCTTGCTCCCTTGCGCACCCGGTCATAATTCCCTGCACCATAATTCTGTCCGGCAAATGTGGTGATGGATATACCAAAAGCATTCATCGTCATCCAGAAGATGCCATCGATCTTGCCGAAGGCAGTCCAGGCAGCGATGGTATTGGTTCCAAAGCTGTTCAAATTAGCTTGAATAATTACATTCGAGGAGGAATACATCAATGATTGAAAGCCTGCAGGCAGACCTATACTGATGATCTTCTGCAGCATCCCCTGATGGAAACGGATCTCCCTTAATCTAAGCTGATAACAATTCGTCGTTCTCATCAAAGTGATACAGACAAGGACCGCACTACATACCTGAGAAATGACTGTAGCCAGTGCAACACCCATGACATCCCAATGAAAGACAACAACAAATAACAGATCTAGCACAATATTAATAAAGCAACTGATTATCAAAAAGTAGAGTGGCCTCTTCGAATCTCCGATTGCGCGCAAGATACCTGCGCCTACATTGTATATCAGATTCGCAATCATACCGCAGAAGTAGATTCGGATATAAGTCAGCGAATCCGTCATAATTTCCTCCGGGGTTCCCATTAATCGAAGTGCAGCGGGTGAGCCGATCAGGCCGATCAGCATAATGAAAGCACCGCCGACAATTGCCATTGCAATTGCGGTATGAACCGCCTTACTAACTTCTTTCTCGTGCTTTCCACCGTAATACTGAGATATCGTAACCGTCGCTCCGGTGGAGATCCCTATGAAAAACCCTACGAATACGTTAATCAGAGTACCCGTGGCCCCACCAACCGCTGATAATGCCTCTTTACCTACAAAGCGCCCTACAACAATTGCATCTGCAGTATTATAAAGCTGTTGAAAAAATGTTCCAAACAACAACGGAAAGAAAAATAGGAGCAGCTGTTTCCAGATCACTCCTTCTGTAATTCCATTGCTGTTCTCTCTCGTACGTGCCATAATCTTCCCTTCTTCAATCACAAACCCAGACAAACTTCATTCTCCCTTCCGGTGCGAATGCAGCTTGTTCGGTAAATATTATTAATAATCAATTATTGATTGGGGTTTCAAAAGCCCTTCTGTAAATTTGGCTACGTCAATTTGCACAATTTACTTTCTTTATTCAGAGTGATACAAACATGGTTTAGTGAGCAACTGTATGAGGTCGTTGGTACTTAGACCCCGTATTTTGGGGTCTTATGTACCATTACGAACTTCATCCAAGCGAGAGCGTGTTGCGAACAAACTATATTTTGTATCACAATTATTTAACCTAAAAGGTGCAAATTGACTTATGATAATTCATATCTTGGCTTCTGACACCCTGATCAATTATTAGAGGTTTATGTGCCATTATATACTACATTTCTGAAAAAGTATATATCTCCTCCTGATGGAAAATCGTTCCTATGCAATAAATTCATCTTATTTGCAGATAATAATTATGTGTGACAGAATGTTCTATTATTGTAACGTTAATCACAATAAAAATCCAGTAAAATGAAAGGAGTTTCCTATGGATAATAACAAAAACAGAAATAAGGATCGGGAGAAAAGCAATACAGAGCTTCGCAAAATGAAGCCCAAGGAGAATGCAGATGTAGGTATTGTTAACGGACAGATCATCGGAGTTCACGAAAGCAATCACGAAAAAACTCGCTCCGAGAAATAGCTTTTTCATTGCAGTTCGATGAGAAGCAGTGTTATTTTTAAGCATATAATGTCATAAATAAAGTGCCCCTCCGTATGAAATATCCTCTTTCATTAAGACTTTTTAAGCCTAATAAAAGGGGGTTCTCTTCAAATCAAGGGGCACTCCTTATACTCTGAGTGATAATTAATAATCAAGAGGTCTATCCGTTCTATTGACCTAGGAAGATAAAGTAGGCAAGAACAATTACGCCTAACACAATTCGATACCAGCCGAAGGCCTTGAAGTCATTCTTCTTAATGAAGCCCATAAGGAAACGTATCGCGATTACGGACACGATAAAGGCAACCATCATACCGGTCGCTAAGATCGCTATCTCTGTATCGGTAAAATTAAAACCGAATTTGACAATCTTGAGCAGACTGGCTCCGAACATAATCGGTATGGAGAGGAAGAAGGAATATTCCGCTGCAATGTAACGTGAGGTACCAAGTAAGATTGCTCCCAGAATGGTTGCTCCGGAACGAGAGGTTCCTGGAATGATGGAAAGTATCTGGAAGATACCGATCAACAGTGCTGTCGTATAAGTTAATTCCGTGAATTTCGTAATCTTAGCATTTTTTCCCTTATTTCGGTTCTCTACAATAATGAATAAGATACCATACACGATTAAAGTTACGGCAACGGTCTGGTAATTATAGAAATGTGCATCAAACCAATCATCAAATAATATACCTAAGACTCCGGCGGGAACACAGCCTACCAGCACCTTGAACCAGATGTCCCAGGTTGCACGCTTCTCAACCTTTGATTTGCTGGGTGCGAAGGGATTTAATTTATGAAAATACAGCAGTACTACCGCTAAGATAGCGCCTAATTGGATGACTACACGGAACATTTCCATAAATTCATCTCTGACGTTTAGATGTATAAACTCCTCTGCCAAAATCATATGTCCGGTACTGCTGATCGGCAGCCACTCGGTAATTCCTTCAATGATACCTAACATTACAGCTTTCAATAATTCGATTAACATAACTTGTTACCCACGCCTTTCCCGTTTAATTTTGTCATTTTTATGTGAAGCTTTTCTTCCCTTAATAATCCAGTGATATACACTTCCCTACGAACAGCTTCATTATAACAGCTTTCCTCCGTCATCACCATTCATTTTTAACGATCGGTCCAAATAAATGTCTTCAAATTATATTAGAAAGAATGCCTAACTATGCCAATTCCCCTACCGAATGGCACCTTTTTGAAATTTGTCATACCACTCATCTATCTCTTCCTCACTATCAACCTCTAATATTTGAAAGATGCGATAAGCAAATTCAACTGCAGCGGTTTCGTTCGCTGTAATAATACCGCCATCCACCACTACTTGTGCAGGCACATAAAGTGCTTCTCCATGATAATTCTTTTGACTCTGAAATAGTTCTAATGAATCACCGGTATGCTTGACCTGATCAAGGAAGCCATGCCTACATAAGAATAGCGTAGCCCCGCAGATGGCAGCAATCGGAATGTTTTCCTTCACAGCAAGTCGAACAAACTCTGCAAGCTCTTCATAATCATTCTCTTCCCAGGAGAGGCCACCCGGTATAATGATCATTGCCAGCTCCTCGAAGTTCTGATAATCACCAACAATGTAATCTACCTCTGCCCTAATTCCACCCATGGATTTCTTAGGACTTTTATCCATGGCAATCGTCTTTACCGTATAGTCTGAGAAGGAATTAGCTACCGCGATGGCATAGCCTGCCTCCCAGTCACACCAACGGTCCGTTAATAACAGTAATAATTCATTTTTATTCTTCATCCTATTCTTCTCCTATTAAAATATATTTTTAATGTAATCAATTCTTCCATCCTTTTAGTGATAGAAGGGTTTGAAAAGGAGGTGTCTTTCGACACCTCCTTCTAGGGTATTAAAGTTCAAACACCTCTATACTTTTGATCAACATAACCATCTCCTTTCAATTGAAATCGACCGGTCACTAGTATTATCTCACAGCGAATAGTAAATTCATAGGAATAGAACGATTATATCGATTTTTTCCTATATACAATCTTCTTAATGGTATCCTCACCCAGATGGAACCGGTCAGACAGGGCCTCGATTGTCTCCCCTTGTTCGAATAAACTCATGATTTTTCTGTTTCTTCTGTCAATTGCCTCACGGGCGCCACTGACATAGCCCCAGCCTGCTTTATTGCTTTTCTTCGGAATATAGACCAGGCTACCCTCGACATATTCCTGAATCTCTTTTAACAGGCGGGCCGGCAATACATCTGCACCTTTCTTGTAATTCAAATAGAAATCCCTCCATCATTATGTTGTTCTCCTTGTTGCTACAATCTAAGCTTTTCATGTAAAGCCCACCTCCTTAAATTTGATATAGACAGTATAGCATGCTTGTTATGTAATTTCCATCCAATTATTTCTTCTTAAAGAAAATCCTGATCAGAAGGGCAGTACCCAGTACTACGGCTGCAACCAGCACCACCAGGAGAATTACCTCCGTACTTATTACCGGGGTAGTTTTTAATGGCATCTCCGTACTCGGCGGAATGATCGTAATCTCCGGATGATCTTGAATCGCAGCAAGATTAGCGCTCGTCGGATCACTGAAGCAGATCCACCCGCCATGACCAAAATAGTAACCAACATACCCCCATTTTCTATCCTCAGAATCTGTATAGGTATAAGTAAATTCCGGTCTCTCCTCTTGTAGATTCATCCAGCTGATCGGAGTGCCTGAGCCGGGATACTCATAGAATTGAAATGGGTCCTCCCCAGGCTCATAATCATCAAGTTCTCCCTCATAAGCCTGAAATTCACTTTCATGCTCCTCTATAAAGGAAAAGTTATCGTAAACGACCACTAGGTTCGTCATTAATACCCAACCTGTACTCTCATCCACTTCAACTACACCCCAGATATTGTCCTTCTGATCCGTGTATGTAAAGGATACAAAGAATTCCGATCCATTCTCCTTGTTAACCAACGTTTCCTTTGATTCAGGATTCTTCTTAATCCCTACATACCCTTCCTCACCATTTGCCGTATAACTACGGCCTAGGCTCTCACATTCCTCATAATGCTTCATAAAAAAGTCGTCGTTCGGTGTCCAGAGTACATCTGCTTGAGCTGTATTGCTTACAAGTAATGCAATCACAAGGCAAGCAAGCACCCCAAAATATCTAAGCTTAATCTTATTCATTTCATTTCCTCCATTCCCTATATAGCATTCTATTGATCGATTGTATCGTATATTACTTACTTCAACATTGAGCCTATGATTAGGTGAAACTACTTAAATCAATAGATTCAGCATTTGCCCAATCAGAAAAGAAAACAGGTTAATAGAAACCGAAAATATGAATGGGTGGCGAAATGTCTTACCATAGGTCCTGTAGTAATAGCCCTCCGTAAGTATCGCCATCAATTCTAAGACGATAATAGCAATCAACCCGTTTACTTCCGTATAATTGATTACAAGATAATACGACAGGACTACCAATGGATTGGTAAGGATATTAACTAAGATAAGAAGACCCATATCCTTCTTGTCCCGTATTCCGAAGATAAGGGCGAAGCCTGCTTCCAGTAGGAGCGTCAATAGTAATGACATACCCAAGGACAATAGCACACCGAGTCCCATCAGGTCACCACCCTTCGAAGCCCAAACAGGAGAAGCCCCAGAGATAGGAGGGCAGCGATAGCGAAGCCAATTGTGGTTGAGAATAATGGCTTTAATTCAAGGTAAGTAGGAAGAAATCCCAGGAATAACCCGAAGGTTAATAATCCGAAGGAAAAACCCTTGCTTCCAGCCAGAAGCTTTGCCACAGCCCAAAGGGTCAATGGCATGGTCATATTGAAGAAGAATACTGCAGCAATACCTAGTACCGGATGATCGGAGAACAGAAAGAATACTGCTGCCAAGCTTAGGGATAGGATACAGGTCTTCTTTAATCCGACGAATACAGCCAGAATACCTCCGCCGATTTTACCGAAGACAATAGCACCTACATAGAGCATTGCCCAAAAGGCGCTACTCTTCCAGCCAAAGGTTGAAGTCATCCCAATATAGGAGCGAAGAATTACTACCAGAAGAAGACTTCCTATTGCTATTAGCACCTTCGGTGAGGCCAAGCCCTCAAAGGATAACAAAGCATTAACCGAACGGAAATTTCTCTTCTCTATGTATTGGAGGAACAATAATAGAAGCATCATAAATATTAATACACTCACTACCACGAAGTCAGATAACGTCAGCTGCTTACCTAGCATCGTACCCAGATAAATACCGATTGCCCCTGGAGATACAAAGATGCCAAGGAGGAGCGGCTTATCTTTACTCACATTGAGTACATCGATGCCCCCTCCTACATGGAAAAATCCGTTCCCAACCCCTGCAATCAACACGGATAGGATAGCATAATCTCCAAAGAGAAAGGCTAGGGCAATAAGACCACAACCGATCGCAGCACATACTCCATTCCTGTTCCATCGGTCTGCGAGAAGACCAATGGGCATCTGTAGCGCGAAGGCTGCAAAATTATAGATCAGAAGACTGATATGCAAGTTCTGAGATCCTATCATCATCCGAAACATTAGAAATGCGCAGGCAAAATCAACAATAAAATGTGCCACTGAATATGCCGTGATTAATCCTGCCTTATGATTCACTCTTGTCTCCTCCTTTGTCAGTCGCTATTAAACTATCCATATTTTAACATTCTATTGGTACTAATACAATGATAATTCTCCGTGGCACCATCTCCCCGTTGCTAGAATTATTATAGGTATAAAAAGAAAAGCCCCTTCAGGTTGCCAAGCTAAGATAATCTTTGCTTGGAATACCCTTCAGTGGCTTTCCAGTTATAAAACATTTAACGATATTTTTATATCTCTTCCTTTTCACATTAATCTTTCTCGTCTTCTTCTAAAATCGCCTTGACCCGGTGTATCAACATCGCGGTAGCAACGTCATTCATACCACCTCTGGGAATGATAATATCCGCATACTTCTTATAAGGCTCTACAAAGAGCTCATGCATGGGCTTAACTGTATTCGTATATTGGGTGATTACCGATTCTAAGCTTCTTCCACGCTCATTTACATCTCTGATGATACGCCTGATTAAGCGCTCATCGGCATCGGTATCTACAAATACCTTAATGTCCATCAGATCTCTTAACTCTGCATTTTCATAAATCATGAAGCCTTCTACGATGATAACTTTTGCGGGATTCACTCGGACTGTCTCAGCCAGACGATTATGGACAACATAGGAATATACAGGCCGGTCAATCGGTTGATACTGTTTTAATTGTCTGATATCATTGATAAAGCGCTGGGTATCAAATGCATTAGGATGATCATAATTTAATTTAACTCTGTCCTCCAAGGGTAATTCATCATGAGGCAGGTAATAAAAATCATGGCTTAATAGCTCCACGCTGTCTTTAAATGCTTCCTTTATACGATTTGCAACTGTAGTTTTTCCGGACGCAGAACCTCCAGAAACACCGATCACAACAACATTTCTCATACTAATGTCTTTATCCTTTCTTACATTCTTCTCTCGTAACTAGTGTGTCTTGTCTAAGTGAAGTTTATCACATCTTGTCAATTTATGACGATGTAAGTGTATTCAATTTGTTCCTATCATATCACAAGACCTATTATCTTGTCTAATAGCTTTTTCTGTTTTTATGTTTCCGCTTGAAAATATTGATCCCATATCTTGTCGGCAGTCCGTGCAGCCAAAGCTTGGGTTGTTAACGTCGGATTCGGTCCCCCGATTCCGTTAGTAAGAACACTGTTGTCAGCAATATAGAGACGTTTCACCTGATATGCTTCACAATTAACATCAACCACATAACCCATCCGCATTGTGCTCATGATATGAATAAATAATTCCGGATTCCAATTAGCACGGATAATCGTTCTTGCACCTGCCGCTCTTAAAAGCTCAGCTGCATAAGTTGCTAACTGATCCCTCTTAACCGTGTCACTTTCACTAGGTTGATAACGAATCACAGGGATGTACCCATATTCATCTCTTAGATTCGGGTCAATGCCAACCTCATTCCTCTGGTTTACCTCATCATCAACAAATAGCAGAATACTCAAGGTACGCTTATATTCCCTCATAAAATCCTTCAGCTGTTCCCCCGAAACAATACCCTCCACATCCCATGCTGCCTGTGGATCAGGCGTATTCAGGGATGCATAGCCCTTCGCACTGGTGACATAATTGAGGGAAGCATAGATGCCCGGACTCATTCCCATCGTAATCATGGTTCCAATCCCCGGTATGTCTAACCTGGCGGCTGAGTTCTGTCCGGTGTATGGCTTGATGTCTGATACGCCTAAGATATCCATTAGTACCTTCTCCTCGAAGATACCAGCTACCGTATCAAACCAATGATTCGTAAGCCCTTTTCCAACCCAAGGATTCTCGGGTAACCCGGAATTAAGCCATAGGCGAGGAGTCTCAATCCCTCCCCCTGCCATGACAATTACCTTAGCATAGAGCTCAAAGCTCTCCCCGGTCCAGGTATCCTTATAGACAACCCCTATTGCATGTATTCCTTCTTCTGCCTCTTCGGTCAATACCTTAATTACAAAGGCATTGGGTCTGATCTCTGCATTACCCGTAGCGAGTGCCCTTGGGATATAGCTGACCAAGGTGGATCTTTTCGCTACAGCTTCAACCGTCGGGCCAATATGACAACCGTTAACACAGTGCCCTCTGAGTGTGCAACCCACCGTGTTATTATTCTGTAGGTCAAAATCGGGGTCGTTAATCCGGGGATTCACCTCGAGTATCGCATTAATTCCCTGTCGATACCCCGGTACACTTACATCTGGGTTATTCAGGTATTGCCAGCCTGCTTTCTTCGCCCCATAATAAAACAGCTCTTCCTTCGGAGAGACCGGTGCCAGATGTACCGGGAGTTGTGCTTCGACTCTTTCGTAATACGGCACGAGCTCCTCATAGGATATTGGCCATATACCGTCCATTGACTGAGGAATCGCATGGGGTGAGTTTGCAAAATAGTGTAATGTGGTACCACCTACTCCGGCATTTTGCCAGACCACGCCACCCTTTCTCGTCCATGGTGGTAGATTACGGTTTGCCGGTCCCCAGCGGAACTTTCCTGTCACTTGGTCATTCATATCCTCCTCTAAATCAGTAAAACTTTTCTTAAGTAGATCAATGCTCAGATCCTCATAATCGGAGCTACTGACAGCACCATGCTCTGAATTAGGATTCGGCCATTTTGCATTACCATACCAGGGACCAGCCTCAAGGACAATCACTTTAGCCCCTTTTTCCGCAAGCTCCTTTGCTACAATCGCTCCTCCAGCACCGGCTCCGATTACAATAACATCGGTATCATAAATCCTGTTCATAATAACAACCATGCCTTTCCTATACCTGCATACCCTGGGCCGCAAGCACAATATTTGTTAAGTCAAACCGATAGGGTCTTAGGACACGATAGCCCAGGGAAGGCCCTGGGTATTCCACCTGTTTCCAACTGATCGGAATAAATTCCATTACCCGCTCCTGTGGAGGCAGTAACTTAGTCGTACCATACCCGGACCATTCAGAATAGTATCCTATTATCGTATAGTTGTTCAAGGCATCCGTGATTCGAATTATCAGTTCCGGATCCATCTGAAATATGATCGGTAGTGCTGTCAGCTCCACCTGTTGCTGTTTCAGCATTGTAACAGCTTTTAGTCTGTCCAAAGGAGCGAGTGTCGCCAGGCTTCCCCTTCCGAAGTAACCTTGGCTAATCAACCACGCAGTTGCTGCCACATTGAGAAGCTCTGCTGTAGGCAGTGCCATAGGAACCGGGTAATGCTCCAGCTCGTAGATCAAGAATTGATCTATCTGAAGATCTATCGCTCCATAATATTGTATTCGGCCATATTCCTCTGCTAGCCGGGGAGTTCGTGGAATAATCGCATCGGCAAATGCTTGAAGGGTAGTTTGTACGTAAGAACTCTGCATCTAACCTACCACCTGCTTTTCTGATCTCTCTTATAATAATATGATTTTACTTTCAGTAATATTTATAAAAGTCTGCCATTTCAAAAAGCACTAAATCGCGGACGGTAATCTGTCCGAGACCCAGTGCTTCTAATTAGGATACCTATTCTTGTTTTAAAACCTACCTCCCCCATCACATAATATACTCATAGAGTGTATAGGGAATAAAATCAATTGCCACCTTATTAATTTCATATAGTATGTAATTTCCACGTCTCTCTTTATTCACCAGACCAGCCTCATGAAGCATCTTTAAATGCTTCGATATCCCAGCCTCCGTTAGAGTAAGCTTTCTTGCAAGGCTTTGGGTCGAGGAGGGCTTCTTTCTTATCTCGTGCAGAATTTTCAGGCGCGTTTCATCCCCTAAGGCTTTCATTAAGAGAATCAGCTCCAGAGGAACGATATTCTTTCTCTCCTCGACTGCCACTAACATGGTAACATAGACCGTATCCCTCTCCTCATGCATGAGAAGGTGGGGACTGATAAAGGTACTGGCTGTAATCATGATTTTATTTATATGGTTGATTTCATAACGGTATTCCTTGTTTTTATAGAAGACGAGCTCCGAACCGTCCACCTTTAATCTTTCATGGTATTTGTTTAACCTAAGGAGAAGGCCTTCCCTCTTGCAGTCTTCCAATTCTCTCTTGAGTGTTCGTATTAAAAATGGTTGAAGAAAAGCAATCTCGTACTGAAATATTACCTCGTAATAGCTCCTCATCACACGGATGATGCGATTACGCTCCTCCTTATCCACACTCTTGTCATACGGACTAAATACTTTATTCCACCGAGGCAGACCAAGCTCCTCCAATTCATTCAGTGCATCTGGTATGCTAAGCTCAACATATGGATTCGCATGAGCGAAGTCCATTACGATCAGCCATTCGTTCGTAAGTTGGCTTAAGCTTCTAATCTCTGCAAGGAGCTCCTCCGGCACTTCCTCGTGCACCTTCTCCATCCATTTCAACCGCTCTAAATGATGTTCCGGTTTTGTCAATACATGCAAGGAAGCCACCATCTCAAATAGAGGGGAATAATAGAATTCACCCTTACTTTCCTTATCATGGCATATACCGATATTCATAGCTTCACCTCCCATGCATCAGAATAATGATTGCAATCCTAAATTCTTACCGATTACCTGTATATTAAAATAAAGTAATATTGCCTGTTACCCGGATATGCTTCTCCACTATTACCAGAATAATCATAATTGCAATGAGAAGTGCTATCATGATTAATATTCCAATCAATAGATAGATTCGTATCTCATATAAGGAGCTACCATAAAGCATCACTCTTCTTACTGCCTCAATTGCATAGGTCAACGGAAATATGGCTGCAATCATCTTCGCCCACAGCGGAAATAATATAATTGGAACCTTGACCCCTGAGAATATCTCCATTGGTTCCTCCAGAACCGTAAACAAGAAATTAGTATCCCTAGAAAACAGAAATAAGGAATTAAGAAACATTCCCCATACTACTGCCATACCTATTACCAGAAGAAACACGATCACAGCAGGCAACAGCTTAAAGAATAATGCCTCAGACTTCAATACTAGCATAAAAACAGTAAAAACTACAGTGATAATCACGCTTTCGAATAGAGAAGCTACTGCATTCCCCAGAAGAACTGCGGCTCTGTTACTCGGGGATAGGAAAATTAGCTCCAGCGTACCATGAAACCGTTCAAAGGAGAATCTCCAGGCCGATTGAACTAAACACCGAAAGAGGCTCATACACATATACCCCAGCAACAAGTATACTACCACATTCTCTGCTGTAATATAAGGTACTTTGCTTTTAGACAGATCAAATACCTGAAAGCTGTAATAGGTTGTGATAAAGCTAAAAAGAGGCCATAAGAATAGGGATATATAGATGGTTTTAGAATAGAAGTAATTCTTATGCTGCTTCACAATCTCTGCTGCAAAGGTTTTAACAAAGGACCTCATGCCGACACCTCCTTAGAAAGCTTGATGATGGTATCCTCAAGTTCAGGCTCCTTCTCATACATCTCCCTGATGAATAAGCCCTCCTGAGTACACAGCCTGGACAGCTCCAATGATATGTTCTCACTACTGTTAATTGAGATACAATCTCCATCCCCACTTACTTCTGTGGTCGGATCATATTGTCTCAGATTATGATCAAGTCGCGCTAGGATATCATCACTTTGCTCATACAACTTTAGTATATAATTCCTCCGGTTAAAGGTATCTGCTGCAAGCTCTCGCGCTGTGCCCTGCTTAATCAAGCAGCCATCGTTTAGTATGTAGATATAGTCACACAGCTCTTCAATCTCTCTCATATAATGTGAGGTAAGTAATATCCCTTTGTTTTTCTCCTGTGCAAGGAATTTGATATGACTCCGAAGCTCCTTCGATACTACTGCGTCCAGTCCAATGGTTGGCTCATCTAAGAATAGATACTCCGGATCATTAATCAAGCCTCTGGCAATCTGAAGTCTTTGCTTCATTCCTTTAGAAAAGGTCTCTACGGGTATATTCTGCTTCCCTTCGAGTCCAACCAGCGCCAACAGTTCTTCAATCCTTTGTTTTAGAATAGAGTTTGGAACATTATAAATCTGTCCATAATACCATAGATTTTCATAGGCAGTGAGTCTCCAATAGATCATCCTCTCCCCACCGGCGATCATATTGATACGCTTTTTAATCTCCATCGGGTATTTTACAGCATCCATATCATCCATGAAATAAGTCCCGGCACTCGGTGCCAATAAGGTTGTTAACATTTTAATGGTTGTCGTCTTTCCTGCGCCATTAATTCCAAGTAGTCCAACAATTTTACCCTTTTCTATCTGTAAGGAGATATCCTTCACCGCTTCGATACTCTTCTTCTCCCTGAAGATGCCCTTCCCTACTTTAACTTGAAAGTTTTTTGCCAAATGCTCTGCTATAATCATTTTCTTTCTCCTTAACTATGAATTTTTTCTAGTGCTACTTCTTCACATTTTTGCATCAGGATAAATCCAATCAAAACATATACTGTACTTATTAACAAAGTATTGATCCATATAGTCGACTGCTCACTAATTCCCTTCCCCAGAAGCACCGAGTTACGGATCAAAGTTACCACCCCGGTAATTGGTATAAAATCTGCAATCGTTCTTAACCAAGCAGGAAGATACTCCGATGGAAATGTGATTCCACAGACAAGAAAAACAAATGCAAACAAAGTATTTTGAGAAATATAGGTATCTCTGGTGAATAGCATGACGCAGCCAAGCACCATGGATATCCCAAAAAATGAATATAGTGCGACTACTATCGCAAGTAGGAAGCTACCTATATGAATATATTGAAAACTGATTCCGAAGGGAATTGCCACCAGTACAGAGATCATCACTTCCATCGTTGTTGTTAAGGTCTGAACCAGCATATTACCAAGAAAATACTCCACTCTGCGAAAGGGTGCAAGCATCAAGCTCTCCAGGGTTCCTTCCCTTAATTCTGTGATCAGACTTCTACTTACATTCAGACAAGTTCTTACAAGGAAGAGATAAGTCAGACTTCCTACTAATACATAGCTTAAATAATCACTTGTACCCGTCAAATTAGCAAAACTAGAATTCATATTTCTTTCAAAAAGCAGCTTATACATCATATAAGCACCCAGAATGGTATAAAATCCTGTTAGAACATTACCAATAAAAAAATCCATTGGATATGCCCTGTATTTCGTTAACAATTCCTTCTTCAGTGTACCTCTCAGCACTTTAAAATCCATAGCACCCTCCCCAACAAGTTTCTTTTGATTAACTTTTTGGTTAATCAGATATGATTTCCTTTAAGTTAGAGGGCATTATACAGGGGCGTATCCTTTTTGTCAACCATAAATTACCAATCTACACTACCTCAGCAATGTTCTCCGGAATGGAGAGATTAAAAAAGACAAAAATCAGATTCTTTTCTTCTGATTTTTGCCTTTAATTTATTAGCATATGATTTCGCTTACCACCTCAGTTGATTCATGATAAGTGAATTAATCTGTAACTCCAGCTTACTATTTAAGTTATCTTATAGATGATTATGATTTCCCTCTAAAATTCGGAAACCAAATCTTGGTTTTCTTTTCCTTCAATTGACCATCTGCAGTCATCCGTAATTTTTTCTTCTTCGAATTATCTACCTGTGTTGAAGGGGCAGTCGTAGAAGACGGCTTCGACGTAGATGTCTGAGAAGAATATCTTGGTGTAGAAGACGGCTTCGACGTAGATGTCTGCGAAGAATATCTTGGTGTTGAGGACGGCTTCGTGGATTCAGTTTGTGACGAATACCTCGAAGTTGATGCCGGCCTTGAAGAATTAGACTGCGCCGAATTTCTTGGGGCTGATGTCTGCTTTAGGTTTTCTGTCTGCGCAGATCCTGCTCTTGTTGAATTCTTTCTCGGTCCTGCCTCATACCTGGAACTCTTCTGACTATGATTCGTTTTTGAAGAATTCTCTATAGATGACCCCGCTACCTGAGTATAAGTCCTCTTGGGTGCAGCTGGCTGTGTTGTAGCCTTTCTGGAAGGTTCCCTTCTGGGCTGGGTCGTCTTTTCACTCGGAAAGTTATTCATCAGCGGGTAAGGATGATCCTTTACCTCGGTGATATGCTTTCTAATCAACTTCTCAATATCAGCAAGATATTCCTTCTCATCAAAATCACAGAAGCTGATTGCAACTCCTTCTAATCCGGCTCTGCCTGTTCTTCCGATACGATGCACATAAGTCTCCGGTATATTGGGAAGATCATAATTAATAACATGGGATAACTCATCGATATCAATTCCTCGTGCTGCGATATCCGTAGCAATCAGCACACGAAGTGTCTTCTTCTTAAAATTATTCAAAGCTAGTTGACGCGCTCCTTGGGACTTGTCACCATGAATTGCTTGTGCTGTAATATTATCCTTCGCTAACAGTTTAACAACTCGGTCTGCGCCATGCTTGGTACGGGTAAATACAAGAGCAGATACGATGGATTCATCCTTCAGCAGGTGAACCAACAGATCCTTCTTATTGCCTTTGTCTACATAATATAGATATTGCTCTATCATATCTACTGTAGAGGATACCGGTGCGATATCAATTCTTGTAGGATTCACGAGAATTGTACTGGACAGAGTTGCAATATCCGGAGGCATGGTAGCCGAGAAGAGCAGTGTCTGTTTTTTTACAGGTGTTTTAGCTATTATTTTCTTAACATCATTAATAAAACCCATATCGAGCATACGATCGGCTTCGTCTAGGATTAATATCTTAACATGTTGTAAATCAATTACTCTCTGGCCAATTAAATCATTCAGTCTGCCGGGTGTTGCGATTAAGATGTCCACTCCTCGCTGCAGCACTTCTTCCTGCGGCTTCTGTGATACTCCTCCAAAAACCACACAATATTTTAATCTTGTGAATTTACCATACGTACAAAAGCTCTCATAAATCTGTAGTGCAAGCTCTCTTGTGGGTGTTATAATTAAGGCTCTGATATTCTTATGTGCCGGAGCTTCCTTATCCTGACTTAGTAACTGCAGGGTTGGTATCGCGAACGCAGCTGTCTTTCCGGTGCCTGTCTGTGCGCAACCGAGCAGATCCCTTCCATCTAAAACAATCGGAATCGCCTTTTCCTGTATCGGTGTCGGTATTTCATAATTTTCATTTTCTAATGCCTTCAATATTGCAGGCATAATGTTTAATTCTTTAAATTGCATTTTTACTCCTTATCTCTTTCATAATCTATTATGATAAAAAAATGCCACTCTCACCCGGGAGATAATGGCATATATATCTCATTGGGACGCATTGCTTCTATATATATGTTAATCTACGTATATATCTACACTATGCAGATTAGTAACTCGGAAACTGCGTTTCCTCGTTCGCGTTACACTTATCCATAAAAGTGTGAGTATTTTTTCATGCAAGCATGTAAAATACTCATACTTCTATGGACTAATCTGCATATCTCGTACATCATAACACATTCTTGCATTTCAAGCATCCTTTTATTTTTATTCCATAAAAATTAACTTTATTAGCGAAAAGATACCTCTTGCGCAGTCTCTTTTTAAGTGATATACTGACAAAGTATACAAAGACAAATGTCTTTGGTGTGAAGACGAAGAGAGGAGACAATATTATGAAACGTAAGGTGTTAGCATTAGCATTAAGCCTCTGTTTAGTAGCAGCTCTATTCAGCGCATGTGGCACAAAATCAGGCGATGGAGGCAAAGTAATTAAAATTGGTGTGTTCGAACCGATAACCGGCGAGAACGGTGGAGGTGGCTTCCAGGAAGTTCTTGGTATGCGCTACGCGAACAAAATGTATCCTACTGTAGAGATCGATGGCGTTACATACGATATCGAATTAGTTGAGGTTGACAATAAGAGTGATAAGACTGAGGCAGTTAGTGCTGCTCAAAGTTTAATCAGCTCCGGCGTTAAAGTTGTATTAGGATCCTATGGCTCCGGTGTTTCCATTGCTGCCGGCGAATTTTTCAAAGAAGCAAAGATTCCTGCCATTGGTGCTTCCTGTACGAACCCTCAGGTTACTCTAGGTAATGATTTTTACTTCCGTGTATGTTTCCTAGATCCTTTCCAGGGAACCGTAATGGCTAACTATGCTAATCAAGAAGGTGCTAAAACAGCAGCCGTTATTACTCAGTTAGGTGATGATTATTCTTCCGGTCTTGGTAGCTATTTCGTAACAGCATTCAAGGAACTTGCCGGAGATGGCGCAATCGTTAGTGAAGAACAGTTCCAGACCAATCAGACTGACTTCAAGGCGATCTTAACTAATGTGAAAGCAGCTAATCCTGATGTTATCTTCGCTCCTTCTTCCATTGCTACCGCTCCATTGATTATTACTCAGGCTCGTGAGCTTGGTATTACCTGTCCGATTATGGCTGGTGACACTTGGGAGAACTCAACAATTATCGAAAATGCAGGGGAATATGCAAATGGCATTGTTCTCTCAACCTTCTTCGATGATGCAGATCCTGCAACAAAGGAAGCTGAGTCCTTTATCACAGGCTTTAAGACCTACTTAAAAGAAAACAATCAGTCAGAGATTATTCCTGCAGTATCCGCTTTAGGCTATGATGCATATTTAGTAGCTCTGGAAGCAATCAAACAGGCTGGCTCCACAGATACAACAGCAATCCGCGATGCATTAGTTAACGCTAAGATCGATGGCGTTACCGGTTCCATTTCCTTTGATGAGAATGGGGATGCTAAGAAGGATATGGCCTTCATCAAGACTGTTGAAGCTGGCGCATTCAAATTCTTAAAAACTGTAACTGTTGCAAAATAATGGATTGAAGTGTAGGGGCTGCCTTCCGAGATCTACCGGCAGCCCTTTTCATATTTTGCGCGTATGCAAAGTGAGCATATGCAAGCTTGCTTGCATATATGCGAACGCGCACTGCGAATATGCTTGCAAGCAAGCACGAAGAAGCTCGCAAAGCGTGATTCTTCGTGTTCATGACCTATGAGACAATGTATCAACATCTAAATGAGCCGCCAATTTTTGCAGATGAATTTTGGAGGCTCAAGCCTATTATTCTTCTTAACATCACATTATATACTAAGTAACAGCTCACTTAATAATCAAGTAAAATCATATCATCGCAAACTCAGAAGAATCAGTTTCGATGAACCCGAACGTTTTTGGAGGACATCTCATGACATTAGCAACCTTTTTCCAACATGTATTAACAGGAATATCCCTTGGCGGAGCTTATGCGTTAATTGCCATTGGTTATACTATGGTATATGGAATTCTGCGTTTGATCAACTTCGCTCATGGCGATATTTTTATGATGGCAGGTTATTTCATGATTTTCTCCATGGTTACCTTCCCTTGGCAGATAGCAATTCCCCTCGTGTGTCTCCTGACCGTAGTCCTTGGCGTAGTTATTGAGCGAGTTGCCTATAAGCCGATACGTACCGCTCCGCGTATGTCAATTATGATCTCTGCGATTGGTGTGTCCTATCTAATTCAGAATCTGGCTACTTATTTATTTACTGCACTTCCACGTGCGTATCCGGAAATACCTTTCCTAAAGAAAATATTCCAAATCGGAAGCATCTCTTCCTCATTGGTTACGTTTATTACACCAGTTTTAACCATTCTGTTGGTAATCGGACTTATTCTATTAATCAACCATACCAAAGTCGGTATGGCGATGCGTGCTGTATCCAAGGATTTTGAGACAGCCCAGCTGATGGGTATCCGTATCAATAATACCATCAGTACCACCTTCATCATTGGTTCCTTATTGGCAGCGATCGGATCTATTCTATATTTTACCGACCGTAGCTCCGTTACTCCCTTTAGTGGCACTCTTCCCGGACTTAAATGCTTTATCGCTGCCGTACTCGGCGGAATAGGAAGTATTCCCGGTGCAGTTGTAGGCGGCTTTGCAATCGGTATCTGCGAGACCTTCCTGGTTGCCATGGGATATTCTACTTATAGTGATGCTTTTACCTTTGTTCTGTTAATTATTATTCTACTTTTCCGCCCAACCGGTCTGTTTGGCGAGAAAATGATAGATAAAGTCTAGGAGGTCCGTATGACGAAGTCAAAGAAAATGATTTATACCGCCATCCTAGGTGTCCTTATTCTTGCATTACTAATCTTTTTAGAAGCAAATAAAACCCAGTATGGTATGGCTTATACAATATTACAAAAAGGAATTATCTTATCCGTTGTTGCAGTATCTATGAACCTGGTAACCGGATTTACCGGTCTTTTTTCCTTAGGACAGGCCGGGTTCATGGCAATCGGAGCTTATGTAACGGCAATCTTCTTAATTCCTGTGGAGAACATCAAGGATGTCTATTACATCAGCGGAATCGCTCCTGGTATCTTAAGCTTTAAGAACTGGCTGGAAGCAGGTCCTGCGTTTACACAGATGTTATTACCCTATATCGCTTTGATCATCGGCGGTGTGGTAGCTGCTTTATTTGCCGCTCTCATCGGATATCCGGTACTCAGATTAAAGAGCGATTATCTTGCCATCGCAACCCTTGGTTTTTCGGAAATCGTACGTGCGATTATCTCCAGCCCCCAGATGGATACCATCACCAATGGTTCTTATGGACTGAAGAAGATCCCCGGCTTCGTTTCGATCGTAGAGACCTTTGGTATCATGGTAGTCTGCGTTCTGTTAATGGTTCTGCTACTTCGCAGTACTTATGGTCGTGCCTTTCGAGCCATCCGTGAAGATGAAGTTGCGGCTGAGGCAATGGGAATCAATCTAGCCAAGCATAAGCAGATGTCCTTCATCATCGGCTCCTTCTTCTCAGCAGTCAGTGGCGGTATGTTAGCGATGTTCATGCGATCAATTGACTCTAGAACCTTTAGTGTCTCCTTAACTTATGATATATTATTGATCGTAGTAATTGGTGGTATCGGAAGTGTAACCGGTAGTGTCATCGCTGCCCTGCTTGTAACTGCAAGTAAGGAATGGTGGCTGCGTTTCTTTGATAATCCACTTGCGATTGGCGGAGTTCAGATTCCATTCTTCCGTACAGGCTTTCGTATGGTAATCTTCTCCATTATCCTTCTGGTTGTGGTACTCTTCTATCAGAAAGGAATTATGGGTAAGAACGAATTCTCCTGGGAGCGGCTAGAAAAACGATTCAAAAAGCTAATCTCTCCAAAAAAGGGAGGTGCTAAAAATGTCTAATCAGGTCTTAAAATTAAGTGATATTACCATGCAGTTCGGTGGTGTCGTAGCGGTAGATAATCTCTCACTGGAAGTTAACCAGAACGAGATAGTCTCACTGATCGGTCCAAACGGTGCCGGTAAGACAACTGCTTTTAATGTTATCACCGGCGTCTATGCACCGACCAATGGTGCGGTATATGTCAAAGATAGCATGATCACCAGCAACTTCCCAAAGGGTAATATGAAGAAGCTCTATGCAGGTGAGAGCAAGGGTAATTATTCAACTACCATGAAGAAGACTCCCGACCAGATTACAAAGCTTGGCGTTGCGCGAACCTTTCAGAACATCCGCCTCTTCAAGGAACTGACAGCCTTCGATAATGTTCTGATAGCAAAGCACATGCGTCAGAAATCCAATGTCTTCTCTGCTACCCTTGGTATCAATTATAAGGAAGAGCAGTCAATGCGTGAGGAGACCATGAAACTTCTTGAGATTCTCGGACTTACAGAGGTAAAGGATGAGGTAGCGAGTTCCCTTCCTTATGGTCAACAGCGGCACCTAGAGATTGCACGTGCTCTTGCTACGAATCCGGAATTACTACTTCTGGATGAGCCTGCTGCAGGAATGAATCCACAGGAAACAGACGAATTAACTGCGTTTATCTTTGACATTCGTAAGAAATTCAACTTAACAATATTTATGATAGAGCACCATATGGATTTGGTTATGGATATTTCTGATCGTATCTATGTTCTGGATTTCGGTAAGCTGATTGCTTCCGGAACACCGGCAGAGATACAGAATAACCAACGAGTTATCGATGCTTATTTGGGGGTACAGGAAGATGGCGAAGAATAATATATTAACCTTAGACAATCTATATGTCTCCTATGGCGGTATCCGCGCAGTAAAAGGCATCAGCTTAAATGTTCCAGAGGGTGAGATTGTAACCCTGATCGGTGCGAACGGTGCTGGTAAGAGTACAATTCTCCGTACGATTGCTAGCCTGGTTAAAGCAGAAAGCGGAAAGATTCTCTATCAGGGCGAAGAGATTACCGGCAAGTCAAGCACCGCGATCGTTGAAAAGGGGATTACCCTGGTTCCGGAAGGTCGCCGGGTATTCGCTAATCTGACGGTACTTGAGAATCTTAAGATCGGTGGTTATCTTCGTAAAGATAAACTGGAATCGGATATCGAATGGGTGTATAAGCTATTCCCTAGATTGAAGGAACGTTCCTGGCAGATGGCAGGTACCCTGTCCGGTGGTGAACAGCAGATGCTAGCAGTAGGCCGTGCCCTAATGAGCAAACCGAAGCTGATTATGATGGATGAGCCTTCACTTGGCTTAGCTCCTATCATCGTAAATGATATTATGAATATCATTAAGACCATTAATAAAGAAGGTGTTACGATCCTCTTAGTAGAACAGAATGCTAATCTGGCACTTAAAATTGCCCACTACGGCTATGTATGTGAGACAGGTAACATCTCCATTGAAGGAACTGGTGCCGAGCTTCTTAATGATGAGTCAGTAAAGGCTGCCTACCTCGGCAAGTCCAAACGTAAAGCAAATAGTTAAAATGACGAATAGTTGATTTTATGGGAGGCTGTATTCTTTTAATCTCGCAATGATTAAAGGATTATAGCCTCCCTTTTTTCTCTTTGTTCTTTAACTATTGTAATTTTATGTTATAATATCCATAATTGTTGCATCAATAGTATTATGGCAGGGTGAGGGA
>JAQZBA010000330.1 GCA_029239365.1 Herbinix sp.
GAGACGCTTTCGCTTAGTTGCATTACGTAGCGGTACATAAGGTTCTAAAGGACAGAACCTAAGTACCGACGAATGCAAATACTCCGATTTGAAAATCATGGATCGAACTCATTTTGCCACATTACTGGATGGGGTGTGAATTGCAGGACTTCTTGTTACAGTACGCATCCCAGCCAAAGCTTATGAAGATTGTTACAGTATACACCCCAGCCAAAGCTGATGATATGAGTTCAATCAATGTTTCCGAAATCGGAGACGCTTTCGCTTAGTTGCATTACGTAACGGTACACAAGGTTCTAAAGGACAGAACCTAAGTACCGACGAATGCAAATACTCCGATTTGAAAATCATGAATCGAACACAATCTGTACTTCTCGCGACAAAACTCGATATAAATTTAAAAAATTTTAATAAATACTTGAAAAATTGACGGATCAAGCATATTATAGTCTTTGGTAATGACCAATGTTTATTATACATAATGGTATAACCAATCAAGGCAAAATATTGGAGGCACGAATCAATGGATAAGTTAAAGCCAAAGTTGTTTTCGGTCATGAAAACGTATACGAAGGAACAGTTTGTTAAGGATGTGATTGCCGGAATTATAGTGGCGATTATTGCATTGCCACTATCAATTGCGCTAGCGCTTGCATCCGGTGTTACACCGGAGAGGGGATTATATACTGCTATTGTAGCTGGTTTTGTTATTTCCTTCTTAGGTGGAAGCCGTGTACAGATCTCCGGTCCGACAGCAGCCTTCGCCACAATTGTAGCAGGTATTGTTGCTAAAAATGGTATGGAGGGTCTGGTCGTAGCTACGATTATGGCAGGTATTATGCTAATTGTCATGGGCTTGTTAAAATTCGGAAGATTACTAAAATTTATTCCTTTCACGATTACAACCGGATTTACCCTTGGTATCGCAGTTACAATCTTTATCGGACAGATAAAAGATTTCCTGGGATTAACCCTACATACAAAACCGGTAGAAACGATAGAAAAGTTATTTGCTTGTTTTGAGAGCATTGCAACAATCAATCTTCAAGCTTTATTAATCGGAGCAATATCTCTGGCGATCTTAATCCTCTGGCCAAAGATCAACAATAAGATTCCGGCATCTTTAATTGCTGTTGTGGTAGCTGCGGCAGTGGTGAAGATATCAGATATGGATGTGAACACCATAGGAAGCCTCTATGAAATTTCTTCAAAGCCTCCGACCTTCCAACTACCTAAGATCAATTTATCTATGATAAACACCATGTTTCCGGATGCAATCACCATCGCTGTCCTTGCAGGGGTAGAATCTCTCTTATCCTGCGTAGTCGCCGACGGTATGATTGGAAGTAAGCATCGTTCAAATATGGAATTGGTCGCTCAGGGAACCGGTAATATATTATCCAGTTTGTTTGGCGGAATTCCGGCTACCGGAGCAATCGCACGAACTGCAGCTAATGTTAAGAATGGCGGGCGTACGCCGATTGCAGGAATGGTGCATGCCGTTACCTTATTCTTAATCCTTGTGGTACTGATGCCTTATGCTGCATTAATTCCTATGCCTACCATCGCAGCTATTCTGTTCATGGTAGCTTATAATATGAGTGATTGGAGAGAATTTGTTTCATTAGTGAAGAAATCTCCTAAGAGTGATATATTAGTTCTGGTTACGACCTTTGCTCTTACCGTTATCTTTGACCTAGTAGTAGCGATTGAGATTGGTATCTTAATGGCAGCGATTCTATTCGTTAAGAGAATGGCGGACGTGGCTGATATACAGAAATGGACCGATCTTGAGGATGAGGGCAGTGAGGATGATCTAAATGATCCGGATAATATCCGTAAGAAGAAAGTTCCGAAGAATACATTGGTTTATGAGATTAATGGACCCATGTTCTTTGGCGCAGCGGATAAATTCATGGATATTTCACTGGACTCCCATGTGAAGATAGTAATCCTTCGAATGAAAAGCGTACCTGCCATGGATGTGAATGCATTACATACCTTGAACAATGTGATGAAATCCTGTAAGAAGAAACATATCACCCTAATCTTATCCCATGTTCAGGATCAACCCTTAAAAATGATGCAAAAGGCTGGTTTTGACAAATCGTTAGGTGAAGAAAACTTCTGTGACAATATAGATCAAGCTTTAGAGAGAGCAGAAATGCTGCAAAGGACTATGACTCATCATGCTGCCAGCTAATGTCTGACCAAAGTGATTTCCAGGTTTTCTATTTAAATATTGATTTCAATTCATTCACCAGTCAAAAGGTTCTATTGAAAGAGCTGTCAGAGTTAAAATGAATCCTTAAACAAGGGACATTCTAGACTCAGGCAGCTCTTTTTATGAATAGGACACTAAGTAATACATTGACAGTGTACGACGACTACCTATGAATTGTGGGAGGGACAGGGATGATTCATAGGAAAGAGGTGTTGAGATTCAAATATTAATCATCAATGAGTAGTGATCCAGGATTTTAAGGAGTAAATTTAAGGAAATATTAATGTTTTTTGTTAGGATATGAGATATAATTGCAGTAGAGTTCGATGAATAGCAATAATTGAAAATGTTAGCCTTCAACGACAAGTTGTAATACAGGAGGGGTTTTATGAAAAAGGATAGATTAATAAGAATGATGAAAAGAGCACTGGTACAATTACTAGGTATCATAATCTGTCTGGCGGTTAGTTTTGGAATCGCATATCTAATTCATTATTTCTCGGATACCTCATTAAGGAGAGTCATGGTATATGAAGGATTTCTTATTATAATGGCAGGTGTTTTATTATCGCCAAGGGGGAACCGCTCTATCATCAATGTCAATGCCTTGGACCAACCCAATGCTGCTCAAATAGCTTATCGAGATTTGGAGGTCAATCGAATGGAACAGGAGATAGAAAGACAGGATACTTCTTATTATAAGAATTTCTTCAGTTCAATGAAGGCGGGTGCGAATAATCTTACCTTTATCGTAACCGGTACGATTATGCAGATTATTGCCATGAATTACTTATCATAAGTGAATTCTCTCTCTTATTTATCTTGGATATATTTCATAGGAAGTTAAAATATGTAGATTATCTGTGCATATAATGAAATAAGGATGAGATATGAGTGAAGGTCTTTATGGATAATGCAAAGCTAGAAAATGAACTTAATCTTGCTCTTGAAGTGCCGGAAGCAGATCGTGCCAAAGCGGTCAATCTGAATGTGGGTTACATTCCGGATACGGATCTATGGGAGCTGATTGTTAAGTATAGTGGTAGCCTGGAGAGAATCAGGCAAGAACTTCAGATATCAGCGGTTGAGCTGGCCAACCAATATGCAATCATTACGATACCGGAATATCTGATCGGGCGGCTCTCGGATTACGAGGAGATCGAATATATTGAGAAGCCAAAGCGGCTCTTCTACGAAGTGAATGAAGGACGAACGGCCTCCTGTATCAACCCTCTCCAGACGTCAAATTATAATCTCTTTGGAGAAGGAGTATTGGTAGCTATCATCGATTCCGGGATTGATTACTCCCACCCGGATTTTCGCAATGAGGACGGAACGACAAGAATTGCAGCCCTCTGGGATCAAACGATAACCGGAAGCCCACCCGTAGGTTATGATATTGGAACCTTGTATACGAGAGAGCAGATTAATGAAGCTCTTGCGATACCCATGCCGGAGAGGATGGAGATAGTTCCGAGCACTGATTTGTCGGGTCATGGAACCCATGTCGCTGGTATTGCAGCAGGGAACGGACGTGCTAGTAATGGCATATACCGAGGTGTAGCTTCGTTGAGTGAGCTTGTAATTGTTAAGCTGGGTAGCTCCGTAGGAGAGTCCTTCCCACGAACCTCGCAGTTGATGGAAGGGATTGATTATGTAATAAAGTTTGCAATTTCCATTGGAAGACCGGTTGCAATCAACATCAGCTTTGGGAATAATTATGGTTCACATACCGGAAGAACCTTATTGGAAAGCTTTATTAATAATATTTCGCTACTGGGGACGTCCTGCATTATCATTGGTACCGGCAATGAAGGAGCTTCAGGAAATCATGCTCAGGGAGTACTGACGATGGGACGTACTCAGGTGGTGGAGCTCGCTGTCAGTGAGTTTGAATTTTCTCTTAACCTTCAGATTTGGAAGAACTATTATGACCATTTTGACATAACGATTACTGCACCAAATGGAACCAGGGTAGGGCCAATTCCGAGGATACTTGGAACACAGCAATTTCCCATCGGTCAGACTGAGATTCTACTATATTACGGTGATCCCACTCCCTTTAATCCGCAGCAAGAGATCTACATTGAGCTGATACCCACCGGAAGATACATTAATTCGGGAGTGTGGAGGATTGAGTTGGTTCCCAGCCGTATCGTGACCGGTAATTATGATATGTGGCTACCGGCAG
>JAQZBA010000016.1 GCA_029239365.1 Herbinix sp.
TCTTCATTATAGATATATTTTCTAACATTTTCAAATTGATTTAGTATATCATTATACCCTTCTTTATGATTGAACCTCGTCTCATAAGCCATATAAAATGGCTGTGCCATGTAGAGTCCGTCTAGCCAGATCTGATTCGGATATATGTTCTTATGCCAGAAGTTACCGCATTGTGTTCTTGGATGAGTCCTTAACTGGTCCATCACTATCTCTATCGCCAATCGATATTTTTCTTCCTGCGTCTCCTCATATAGGAAAAACAAAACTTTACCAGCATTGATGCTATCGATATTATATTTTTCCTTATCAAAAGTACGAATGCTGCCATCTTCACTAAGAAAGCCTTCCATATAGCGTAATACAAAATCCTTATAGAAGACATCCTTCGTAGCTTTGTATAATTGCACACAGCCAATGAGTATACAGCCATCCTCATAATTCCAGAAATCCCGGTAATTCTGATAGCCTTCCAAATATTCCTTTATGAACCGAGGTAATATCGTTGATTTCATTTTGCTTCTCCCTATCTCTTATTTCCTACAATGTTATGAATAGAGAGGCTGGTCCAAAGGTGGAAACTCCTCTCAACCAGCCTCGTAAATTCATTATAGCAAAGATATTACTTCATTCCTAGTCAGCTAAAACTGCATTAATGCCATCCATCAATACCTGTGCTGCCTGATCTACTGCATAATCACCATAGCTTAAGCCAGCCATTGCATCATAGTAAGCACCTTCTGTGCTCTTAAGCTCTGCGGATTCGAATTTGGGGTCTAACGGATAGGATACCCAAGCTAAGATCTTGCTGTTTGCTTCTGCAACGGTAGCATCCAGAAGGCCCTTTTCTAAGCAGATCTTAAGTGCAGTTTCATTCAACGGGATACCTCTTTCTGATGCCATAAGTTCAACACCTGCTTCTTCGTTAAGCAAGAAGTTGATTAACATAGCACTTTCCTCAGGATACTGTGTATTCTCGGAGATAGCAAATGCTAAGGATACCTTAGAATAACCACCTCTGTTAGGACCCATATCTGCTAAGAAATCGCCAACGATGAATTCCTGGCCTTCCGCTAATGCACTCATGAATTTGGAGGCGGAGGAATCCCACTCAAAGATACCGGCATATTTGCCTTCCATCCACTTCGGGTTCTTATCTAAGGATTCTGCGCCGTCACCAAGGATTGTCTCAATCGAAGGAGTAACATGCTTATCCTCTAAGCTCTTGATGAACTCTAAGCCAACTTGAACTTCTTCCTTCGTATACTGCAGCTGATTGTCTACAACCCAAGGCTTACCATATACGGACTCTAAGTAATAAACCATAAGGATCATTCTATCATACTCACCTAAAGCGATTGGATAGAAATCTTCACCAAGAACAGTCTTAAAGGTCTCGCCTGCTGCATATAATTCCTCCAAAGTTGTTGGAGTTGCGATGCCTGCCTTATCAAAGGTAGCCTTATTCCAGTAGAATATTCTTCCTGTCATAGATACAGGAACTGCCTGTAACTCACCAGCAACAGTGCACTGCTCTAAAGCGGTCTTATTGAAGCCATCTAAAGCAATGGTACCGGAGTAATCGTTAAGGTTCTTGAATGCGCTGCCGTCGGAGCTGAAGGAGGTAATCCAGTTCCAGTTAACCTGGTTAACATCAGGTGCGGTCTGAGTAGCAAATGCGGTAGCCATGCTCTCTTCCCAACCCGTCCATGCACCATACTGTGTCTCAACTGTAATCCAATCATAGGTCTCCATGAATTTCTCTACTGCTTTCATCGTAGCTTCATGTCTTGTGTCTCCACCCCACCAAGAGAACTTAATGGTTACCGGTTCTTTTGTGTCAGCTGGTTCTTCTGCCGGCTGCTGTGCCTCAGGTGCCTTTGTAGCCTCTACCGTACTTACAGGTGCTTCCGTCTTCTCTTCGGTCTTCCCACATGCTGCCAAGGATAAGACCATTAACATTGCCAATAATAATACAACAACTTTTTTCATTATTCTCTCTCCTTTTTTAAAATTTGTTTTCGCCATTTTTTTATTTAAGTTACAAGTGTTATTGCTCTCCCATACACCTGCAATAAATAAACCCATAAAGTTACTGCTGATACTTATAATGTAATACCCTGTTTGAATATTGCTATATCACGGAAACCGCTCTCTTCACTCTTTACCTTTTGACCGCTTGCTGTTGCTAATACCAACGTCATCAGCTCCTCTGATAATTGTTCCAGTGTCATTCCGGCAAGCATTCTGCCTGCGTCAAAGTCAATCCAGTTCTTCTTCATACTCGCTAATGGTGTATTGCTGGATATCTTGATGGTTGGTACCGGACAGCCAAAAGGTGTTCCCCTACCTGTCGTAAACAGAACGATATGAGCTCCTGCAGCTGCCAGTGCAGTGGAGGCTACCAGATCATTACCCGGGGAGCTCAGAAGCATCAATCCATGCTTAGTACAATCCAGCTGTTCCCCATAATTCATGACACCGCGTACAACGGCATCTCCTGATTTCTGTGTGCAGCCCAGAGATTTATCCTCCAAGGTTGTGATCCCGCCTTTTTTATTACCGGGAGAAGGATTCTCATAGACCGGTTGTCTGTTGTCGATAAAGTACTGTTTGAAATCGTTAATCAGATTAACTGTCTTATGAAACAGCTCCCGGTCCGCGCAACGGTTCATTAAGATTGTCTCTGCGCCAAACATCTCGGGAACCTCTGTCAGTATTGTGGTTCCACCCTTAGCAACCAGCAAATCAGAGAAAGCACCTACAGTCGGATTGGCCGTAATGCCGGAAAAACCATCAGACCCTCCGCACTTTAAGCCAATGACCAATTCCCTTGCGTCAACTTTCACTCTCTTGAACGAGGCTGCATAACTGATTAACTCCTTGATCAGTTTTGTTCCTTGATCTATTTCATCCTCCCAGTCCTGACAAACAAGGAATTTAACTCTCTCCTGCGAATAATCTCCAAGCTGCTTCTTCATATCGTCAACGTGGTTGTTCTCACACCCAAGTCCCAAGACTAAGATACCGGCTGCATTTGGATGATTGATTAAACCTGCTAAAATCTTCTGTGTATTCTTATGGTCATCTCCCAGCTGGGAACATCCATAGGGATGGGTGAATGCAACCAACTCATCAATGGTATCCGTCAGGTATTCCCTACCCTTTTTCTCTAGTAATCTTGCCACATCGTTCACACAGCCTACGGTCGGAATGATCCAAATCTCATTACGTATCCCAACTCTGCCATCTTCTCTGGGATAGCCATAGAAATAGGATATTTCCTCGCTAGCCTTACTTTGTGCCGGGAGATTCGGTTCATATTCATAATGAAGCAGCTCACCTAATCCTGTCGTCAGATTATGGGTATGCACCCAGGTACCCTTTTCGATTGGCTGGATTGTGATACCTATGGAATATCCATATTTGATAACCTCTGAACCCTCCCCAAGACTACCCAGGGAGAATTTATGACCGGCGGGAATATCCTCCAACAGTATTATGCTTTCCTTCCCAACCACCACCTCTTGGCCTGCTGATAGAGGAAGAAGAGCCACCGCTACATTATCATGTTCATGTATCTTTAATACTTCCTGCATGTAAGCCTCCCTTTCAGCGACTAGCTACTAATCCAGCTTTTTCAGTGCCTCCCGCATTCCCAGACTTCGAATATCCATCAAGTATTCGGTAACTGCGTCAGCTAAGCCTGATAGTTCTGTTAAGTCCTGATCCCAAAATGATTTATTTGACAAGAAATTAACAACAAACTGCGGTATCTCCCTATCCGAATTCTCTACAAAGAATTCTAACACCTCTTTATCATCCATTATCTTATAGGTGATCTCACCACGATGACCGATTAAGGCTCCTTCAACAAGCTCAGTTCCTTTATAGAATTCCATCAGCGCTGCCACTGAAAATGCTAGATACTTCGGAACCGCAGAGAATTTCTCCATATATTCTATTAAGCTGGGCATGCATCTTGCTTTCCATTTTGATACAGAATTCAGCGAGATGGATAATAAAGCATGCTTAATATATGGATTCTGAAAACGTATCTTGACGGCTTCCGCAAAGGAAATCAAATCCTCCTTGGGCAATTTCAGCGTCGGTATGATTTCATCATAAATTGTCTTAGTCATAAAGTGATTGATCAGTTCATCCTGCATGGATTCCAGAACAAAATCATTCCCTGCCAGATAAGAAGCCAAGACAAAGGAAGTATGTGCTCCATTCAGAATTCGCACCTTTCTCTGCTTGTATGGCTTTTGATTATCAGTAAAGATCACAGGCAGCCCTGCTTTTCGCAAGGGGAGCTCTTCTTCGATTTCTCTCTCACTTTCAATCACCCATAGAGCAAAAGGCTCACCGGTCACAATCAAATGATCCGTATATCCATAATCCTTCCAGAGCTCTTCTGCTTCCTCCTTCGGATAACCGGTTACGATACGGTCTACCAAGGTACTACAGAAAACGCAAGCACCACTGAGCCAGATTGTAAACCCTTCCTCAAGTCCCCACAGCTTTGTCAGCTTCAGAACATTCTCTTTTAAGTGAATTCCGTTATCATCAATCAGCTCAACCGGAAGAATAATCAACCCTTTCGAAAAATCTCCGTTAAAATGTAAGTATCTTTCATAAAGGAATTTTGTTAATTTACCTGGGTAGGTCATCGGCGGACAAAGGTCAAACCGATCTGTCTCATCATAAACAATACCGGCCTCTGTCGTATTCGATACAACAAACCGCAGGGTAGTAAGCTTAGCCAGTTCTGCGTAACGGGTATATTCAACATATGGGTCAAGTGCATCTGCAATGCTTGTAACGATTCGGTTTGACACCTGCGCTGCTCCATCCACTAACCCTCTCAAAGACACGGTATAAAGGTAATTCTGTTGATGAAAACCATCTAAGCTGCCGTATTCAATCGGCTTCACCAATACAATATCTCCATTAAAACAGTCCTTCTCATTTGCGATATCCAGCATGTAATCCACAAAGCCACGTAGAAAATTACCTTCTCCAAATTGAATTACCTTAACCGGGCGAGTCACCTTATTTACTGTCTTATTATTAATTGTTTCCATCACTTACCTCTCAGACCTAATATATTGTATGTAAGTACTTTCATTTATATATTACATGCAAACCGCTATTACGTCAATCCCTTTTTTAAAAAACTTATAGCATATTAACTATTAAATCCCCCTTTTTCAAACTCTTTTTGTTTCATATGTCTTGTCTTTTCTTTATACTTGATATTTTCAAAGTCATAATGTATAATCTTTTCTGTAAGCATTTACACAAAAATTTACGAAAACACATACATGCTACTTGTTTTTTTCCGTAATCAGTTTTAAACTTAAGCATTATGACACTTTATACGATACAATAGTCAAGAATAAGAGGTATTGAAAATGAATATTTATGACGTATCAAAACGTGCCGGAGTCTCAATTGCTACGGTATCCAGAGTCATCAACGGAAACTCCTACGTCAGTGAAAAGACGAAGAAAAAGGTCCTGGATGTTATTGAAGAGTGTGGTTATACTCCGAATGCATTTGCCCGAGGGTTGGGCCTCAATACGATGAAAACCGTTGGTATCATGTGCGCCGATTCCTCTGACCCATATATTGCAAGCGCGATTTATTATATAGAGCAGGAGCTTCGTCAGAATAATTACGATGCTCTGTTATGCTGTACCGGTTATGAAGTAGAAGAAAAAGAAAAATACATGAGCCTACTATTATCCAAGCGTACTGACGCTATCATCCTGGTTGGTTCTAATTTCGTAGAGGTTGATGATTCGAAAAATCAATATATAAGGGAAGCAGCGAAGTCTGTTCCCATCATGATTATAAACGGAGCTTTAAATGGTGAGAATATCTATTGCACCCTGTGCGATGACTATCATGCTGTTTACGAAGCCACTAAATCGTTATTAAACAATGGCTATAAGAATATTTTATATCTATATAATGCCGTATCCTATAGCGGTAACAAGAAGCTATCCGGTTACATTGCTGCGATGGAAACAGAGAATAGAGCCGACTTAAAGATCGAGGAATACCTCCAATTCTTTCACGGAAGTCTAATGGAAACGAAAGATCATCTGACCTCTCTTTATAAGAGAGGACTTCCCTTTGATGCTATTGTCACTTCCGATGATAGTTTGGCAATTTCCGCCCTGAAGTTTGCCAAGGAGAATAATTTATCGGTTCCTAAGGAACTTTCGATCATCGGATATAATAATTCTATCATCGCGCTATGCAGCGAACCCGAGTTAACCTCCATTGATAACAAGTTAGAGGCTGTTTGTTATAACTCTATCACAACTTTGATGGGTGTATTCCGCGGCCAGGCGATGCCGCTAAGAACTGTGTTTTCCTGTGAAATCATCAAACGAGGCACCTCTCGTTTTTGATTAAAAATATAGAAAAGAGGGATTTAAAATGAAGTCTTTTTTAGACGAGAATTTTATATTATCAACCGATACTGCTGTAACACTATACCGACAGTATGCCAGCAAATTACCAATCATTGATTATCACTGTCACATTAATCCGCGTGAAATTGCCGAAGACCGTCATTTTGAAAATATCACACAGGTATGGCTCGGAGGAGATCATTATAAATGGAGACTGATGCGTGCCAATGGAGTTGAAGAAGATTATATCACCGGTTCCGCACCGGATCGGGAGAAGTTTGACAAGTGGGCAGACACCTTATCCAAATGTATCGGCAACCCCCTATATCACTGGAGCCATCTTGAGCTTCAGCGCTACTTTGGTTATTATGGAGCACTGAATAAGAAGACAGCGGATGAGGTATGGGAGCTTTGCAACACCAAGCTTGCAGATCCTTCCATGAGCGCCCGCAACATTATTAAATTATCTAATGTTACACACATTTGCACTACGGATGATCCGATTGACAGTCTGGAATGGCATGCAGCAATTGCTCAGGATTCTTCCTTTGATGTGACTGTACTCCCCACCTGGAGACCTGATAAAGCCATGAATCTGGAGAAAGAGGACTATCTTACTTACCTTGCTAAGCTTAGTGAAATAACCGGAATAACCATCGATAGCTTCCAGTCGTTACAGCAAGCATTAAGAAAACGTCTCGAGCACTTTAATCTACATGGCTGCAAGATCTCTGATCATGGTTTGGATTATATTTGCTACGTACCTGCTTCTGGGCAGGAAGTGGAAGCAATCTTCAAAAAGCGCGTCTCCAAGCTTCCTTTATCCAATCATGAACTCTTACAATTCAAGACCGCATTCATGTTGGAGATGGGTAAAGCATATTACGAATTAGATTGGGCGATGCAGCTTCATTATGGCTGTAAGCGTAACAATAATACAACAGCCTTTGAGACGATTGGTCCTGACACCGGCTACGACTGCATCAACAATTACACACCTTCCGATCAATTGGCTGATTATCTGAATGCACTGGGTACTCAGGGTGGTCTGCCAAGAACCATCATCTATAGCTTGAATCCGATCGACAATTCTGCGATTGATACCATAATCGGTTGCTTCCAAGACAGCTCAGCCATCGGTAAGATTCAGCATGGCAGCGCCTGGTGGTTCAATGATCACAAGACAGGAATGATTGAACAATTAACTTCACTGGCGAATATCGGTTTCCTCTCCGGCTTTGTAGGTATGCTGACCGATTCAAGAAGCTTTCTCTCCTATCCAAGACACGAATACTTCCGTAGAATATTATGTGACCTCTTTGGTACCTGGGTCGAGAATGGTGAATATCCGCAGGATTATGAAGCCTTAGGTGAGTTGGTAGAGAATATCTCCTACAATAATGCTAAGCGTTATTTCAAATTCTGATAACAAATAAACTTTCTAGCAAATAGGTTCTATCATAAATATAAAATAGTAAGGTGAACGAGTTGGAACGAAACCAATTCACTTGTTATAAAAGAAAGGCAGGGGCTCCGGTAAGATAACCGGAGCTCCTGCCTTCTTGTGCTATATAGAGTCAACCAAACAGCCTTAAATGAGTTATATCTTCTTTCTAGCTACTCTGCGCAACTCCGGCAGTTCAAGCATTGACACCGACTGTATCAGCATGCCGAAGCAGGCGGTCTCAAGTATCTCAGCTACCAACCCAAAACCTATCATGGCAAGTAGCAGCACCGATATAATAACGGGTAACAGTAACCTCTTCCTCCTCCGCTCCTCCACTGATAGTCTGTGGTATCTAACCAGATGGATTGCCAAAGCGATGGATACAATGCTCACCCATAACAAGGGATGGCTCATAACCCCCGGAAGCACACCGGCTAAGTAGATTGCAGCAAGCATCATCAACATAAAGAGAGAGGTACATTGCAGGTGGCTCTTAGCATGCTTTCCTCCACAGGTGATGCGTAGCGGAACAAAAGCAGCCATATATGCAATTACCTTAAGTTCAATCCCGAATATCATCGCAATCGCTACTGTAATGATGATATTTACCAAAGAGGATATAGCCACTTCCAAGCCATAAGCGTAGATATCCCTATATTGCGCTTTCTCCTCATCCTCCCTAACAATTCTATCCGCCAAATTCTGTGATAGTGTCGCGTAGCTCATCAGAATAACCTCCTACTTTATGTCCTGCAAGGTTTTCTTTAATTATAGAGGCTAACGCATCGGATAGGCTAGGATTTCACTTTATTTTACACAAAATCATAATTATTTGCTAACAGAGCATGACTTATTGAAGATATTTCACTTAATAATTGGGATTTTAAGTAGTTTACACAGGTTTTATTTTCTCGTCATTTTCTATCCTATATAATTGTAGCAGAAAGACCTATTCCCCGTAGGATAATAAAACGCAGCTTATACTGGAGGTGATTCTTATCTTTATTCAAATTGAAGATCGTTCCGTTCTTATTTCAGAAAATAGTATTTTCTTAATCGTATGCAGCTCAGACGAGCGGAGAAAGCATCTAATGGACTATTTTCGCGCTCAGGACATCAAGAAATATGATGTATTTACTTCCGATATTACCAGTTCAACATTAAACGTTTCAGATTATATTTATCTCCTTGGCATGCTGAAGGGTACCTTCGATGATAACTTTGAGCAAAAGGTGAATGAACTTACAGAGAAATATCATATTCCCTCTGACTGTGTTATGAATAAGCTTTCACCGGATATGCAGCTGTTTGTCAGAGTTCTGGCTTCCATCGCAGGAGGTCCTGCGATCTCTGTGATTGATGATGTCAAGGAGTTGATTGACATGGATAGCGAATCCCCGCTCAGTTATATGATTAATAAATACCATACAGAAAATAAGACTGCAATTATCATCTCCGGCAAAGAACCTCCGAAACATCATAATGCAGTCTGCTATAAATTAATTCCTACCACCACCTGAAGATCAAATCGAAATTCCAAAGGATTTTATTTTGGCAGGTCGTAAGGGATATGTACAACCAGTTCGAAGAGTTGATCTGTATTTACCCTCAATTTACCATTACATTTATTAACAACCGCCTTTATATTAGAAAAACCGATTCCATGCTCGAGAGATTCCCTCTTCGAGGTAAGAAACATACCGTTTACCATGATCGGTTTTTCTTTATACGGATTGCTACATTCGATTTGACAGCCATGATCCTTTTCATAAATCTTAAGCTGTATGTAACGATTCTCTTCTACCTTATCGGTTGCCTCAATTGCATTATCAAGCATATTCCCAAGCAAGACACATAAATCACTGTCTGACATCTTTATGTCGTTCACTGTCAGGATGGCATCCAGTTCAATTTTTTTCTTACTGGCAAGACTGATTTTCGTATTGAGTATTGTTGACAGAGTGACCGAATTAGAGAATACAAGTTCGTTGGCCGATTTTAGATCCGTATAGATATCGTCAATATATTCGTTCAGAGAATCATACTCCTGCATTTGAGCAAAGCCTTTAATAATACCGATATGATTATTCAGATCGTGCCTAAGGGCTCGGAGTCTCTCTACAACGCTGACCATATCTTCGTTTAGCTTGCCGCTCATCTCATATTGTTGAAGCCTTAGCTCTGCCTCCAGATGCTTTTGACTCTGATCACTGATCTTGTAGATCAGTATTATGGTAATAATTGAGATCACCAAGACCAGCAGCAAGATGGCATAGATAAGAAAGGAGGCATTTTCAATCACCCATTTATCATTATTAACCATGATAACTCCGGCTACGATGCTGACGATATTCACTGCTGCCAGAAGAATCAGTTCCATCTTACCCGTCTTAGGCAGATGTAATTCCTTTCTTCTACCTCGTACAATTACACGCAGCAATAGATAGGTAACCAAGCAGGCAATGCAAGCCAAAACAAAATAGAGTACCTCATTTTCATAAATCTCATTAATAGGCACACGTTTAATTCCAACAATACTAAGCATCACTATTTCCTCAGCGATAGCAATCATAATGATACATATGGTATTCCATATAAAGCTTTGAAGGATTTGCCCATGCACTACACAAAAGACTATAACATAAGTCATTAGCACCGATGTTATGTTAAAGAAACCGATAATTGCCTGATTATCGGTAAGATACAGCATTAGATTTTTAATTTCAAGGTTTATTACAAAGAAAACAATCAACTGCAATGTTTTTCTGGTCTTCATTACATCATGGATGAAAAATCCCCAAATTGTTGACTGAAGCAGAATAATAGTATGATCCGTGATCTGTTTAAACACATTATCAGGCATCTTCATCAATCCCTTAAATTATTTGTCATAGTAGCCATTCATAACATCCTTTTTGAAGGTCCGTCCAATAGCAACCTCCATACCATGCTCAAGAAACACTGTGTTACCTTGAATGTCTTTAATTATGTTCTTATTCACTATGATGCTTTGGTTGATTCTAATAAAACTCTCGTTCAAGCGTTCCATTAGGGAAGAAATGGTCTCATATACCCCATATTCCTTATTGCCGATATAAATGACGCTTTTTGCCTGTAGCCTTTCTATGTATCTTATCTCGTCAGTGTTCAACTTTTTCTTGAGATTATCGATGGTTACAACAAGAGGTATCACCTCTGTCTTATCTTCCCTGTAAGTGACCTGAATAATTGCTTTGGATAGAGCATTCTCTAACTTTACACTATCCACAGGCTTTCTGATATAACCCATCGCCCCGACATCAAAGGCTTCGTTAGCGAATTCATTATGACCTGTTACAAAGATAATTTCTGTCTTCAACTTAGCCTTCAACAATCTCTGGGCAACCCTGATTCCGGATTTTCCGGCCATATCAATATCTAGCAGCAGGATATCCAGGGGGTTGTGAGCAAGGTATGCTTCCAGCTGTTCCGAACTGATAAAAGCCTTGATATCTACTTCCAAGTCCTTTCTGCCAAAGATGTCTTTCACGTATAAAGCGTTAACCTTAACTTGAAGCTTCTCGTCATCGCATATACCGATCTTATATATCATGTTTTTCACTCACTTCATTATTTAATTTTCTTTCGTATTACCCTAAATTATATAGTAAATTTACCCAATCTGTCAATACAACATCCCCCATATTCTGTAATATAAAACCCATAAATATACATTAATATACATAAATCATCAATTTTCCTTCTATTATGACTAACGTGCATCAAAATAGGAGGTATCCGGCAATTTCCGTACCTCCTAACACAACTTTCCTAAACTTTCATTCAACTCAACTGCTCTGTATTAGTTTATGCCTACCCAAGGCTAGTTTGTACTAAGAGCCGGTACTAAAGATGTTTCGTCTTTAGCCCGGCTCCTTAAGTAGCACTTATTCTAGAGAAGTTTTCCTAATGGAATATTCTTCATGCCTTCCGGCTTTTTTGGTTCATAGAAAAACAACAGACAAAAGGAATCAGTGGCGGTTGCTGTAACTGCACCAACATTCTTACATAAGGATAATAAACCGGAGGATACCTTTAAATTCTTCTTCATATTAATCCCCTTTCCATCTGCTATCTCTGTAGCAGATTATCTGCTAAACTCCTTAGCAGATCACCTTAACATATATGGCAAGTGAATTTATGACATTGAACTAACTTAACCATTCAATTTCAGATCAATTCCGCTTGCTTTATTATTCACTCTGTCCAGCAGTAATGCTTGTTTTCTTGTGCCTCTTTATTTTCTTATTATATCCCCTGCTCATGTCCCTTTCTATGAACCCTAATTATCTTGCATATAAATCAGATTATCTTTCAAGCCATAATAGAAAAGCACCACATAATGATAGAATTATGTAGAATAATGAAGAATTGGGCAATCAGAGTGAATTGGTTAGCTAGCAAAATGATATAAAAATAAAGAGCATATCCTTTGAAGGAATATGCTCTCATTAAAACCACAATATTTAATCACTATACAGTCTCGTAGCTTCCCGACTGAGAATCCCAGCTCATCTCCAGCTCGGATTCTATAATGGTAATCGACAATACTTTCATCATATCAATCTCATAGGGGGTTATCTCATTTCCCCACCCATCTGCAACGATTCTCACAAAAGGCCGCAAAGGGAAATTCTTATTCTGCTCCTTTATAATTCCGATGGTATGATCAGACATTCGTACCATAGAACCATTTGGATAGATAGCTATCTGCTTGATTAGAACAGATACCAACTGTAAATCAAATTGAGTTTCCGTATGCTCTACCAGATAATTCACTGCTTGGTTAGAGCTCCACTTTTTTCGATAGCATCGGTCAGACACCAAAGCATCATAAACATCGGCTATTGCAACAATTCTTGTAAACTCATGCAACTGAGCTGCCGGTGTTCCTGTCGGATACCCTTGTCCATCCATTCGTTCATGATGATATAATGATATGATTCTAGATAACTCTGTTAGATTAACACATCGTTTTAAGGCTTCATATCCCAGCACCGTATGCTTCTTCACATGCTCGAACTCATTCTCGTCCAGCTTACCCGCCTTATTAATCACCTTATTATCAAGGAGTATCTTACCCATATCATGAAGTAATGCACCTGTCCCCAGCTTCTCCAACATCGACCTGGTATAACCCAATTTAGTGGCTATAATCAGGGAATATACGGTTGTACTTACCGAATGAGTAAAGGTATATTCATCCGTTGCTCCTATATCATTCAAACTGATTTGCACATCGGGATTCGCTAAAATTTCATCAATAATACTATTCACAGCAGCTGACATCTCCTGGATATCGATCACTGCTCTTGTACTAAATTCTTCTATCGTCTGACGTAGTACCTGCTTACACATCAATCTGGTCTCTTCCGATATTGCATCGGGTATCTCGATACCATAACTTTTCGCATCTTCAATGTACAGATAATCTATGCCTAATCTTTTCAGGCTATTTGTATATCGTTCCAGGTCACTGGTACCTTCCTTCAGTACCAAACAATCTCTATAATAAATTGATTTGGCTAACACCATATCCGGCATTAGCATGGTTAAAGAAACTAATCGCATCAACTATCTCCTTATATAAAATCATTGATAGGTAACTTAATAATCAGGCTATCCTATAATATCGCTTTTCCATGATAAATGTCATAATGAATCAAATAATAGATATCCTTGATAATAAATCAAATATCCTATCAATCACTTACATAATACTTTATTGCGCAATAAGTGTCAATAAGTGCCCTTATTTAAAGTCTTAAAATTATTAGACAACCTTCCTATTTTGTTGAGTTTCTCCCCTCATTGAATACAAACTTTACCAAATAAGATACGGACTTGCTATTCGTATCATTCCTGAGGGGAAAGTCCAAATAACAAGTCCTATTCTCGTTCTATAGAGCGTTATCCTTAATATATTTTATTAATTCATCCACCTGGGTAAATGCTAATGCTACAACTGTATCTGCTGCCCCGTAGTAAATTGCAATTCTTCCTGTTGCTGCATCCTGAAGGGTCGCACAAGGGAAGGTAACGTTCGGCACATCCCCGACACATTCATATAGCTCTGTCGGGTGGAAGATGAAAGGCTTGCATCTATACTTCACCTTCCAAGGTTCATCAATATCCAGAATTGCTGCTCCCATGGAATAGATCATACCGTTGCAGGTTGTTCCGACACCATGGAATATAAGCAACCAGCCCTCCTCAGTCTCGATGGGGATCGGACCTGCGCCAACCTTGGTCCAAGCCCAGCCCTCCGCTTTCATTACAAAACGATGGTAACCCCAATGCTCCATATCCGGACTCTGGCTTAAATACATATCGCCAAAGGGAGTATGTCCATTATCGCTAGGTCTGGAGAACATCACATACTTTCCGCCTATTTTTCTCGGGAACATTACACCATTGCGATTAAAGGGTAAGAATGCATTCTCTAACTGATAAAACTTCTTAAAATCGAAGGAATAAGCTACACCGATGGTCGGTCCGTGATAGTTATTACACCAGGTAACTACATAACGGTCCTCTATCCAGCATACTCTGGGATCATAGCCACATGCTACACCTACCTGTTCTTCCTTCTCATTGAATAAGGGCATAGGATCATGCTCGATATCCCAATCAATACCATTCTTACTTTTTCCCAAGAAAAGGTGCTGCTGCATCGCCTTATCATCGCTTCGGAATACACCGATGAAAGCATCCTCCTTCGCTATTACTGCGCTGTTAAAAATACTGTTTGCGCTGGGGATCTGATTCCTCTTGATAATTGGATTATTGCTGTATCTCCATACGATGTCATCGCAGCCCACCGGACGCTCCTGCCATGGCATATTGGGTAAATTTCCGCCTATAATCATAATATCCTCCTTAATTCGTGCATGCACCGTGCATTATGTGTGCAATTTCTTTTCCCATTATAACAATACTATATCATTTTGTCCATCCCTTTTATTGCATTTATGGCGACAACAATCCGCATTTTCTATTGGTATTTCCAACGGGATATGGTAAAGTATAGCTAGTATGACATTAATAAAAAGGAAACGACCTATGAAGAACAAGAAACAACTCATAATAAATATACTCCGCAATCCCGAGCTGCCGCTTAATACACGGCAGCTTATGAAGGATCGGATCCTGTTGATTGTATTCTTAACCGTAATCTACCTGTTTTTAAGTCTGATTCGCATCGGCTGCCCTCTCAAATTCATGAGTGGGATCTCCTGCCCCGGTTGTGGCATGACAAGGGCTGTTTCTTCCGCCCTGAATCTGGACTTTACTGCAGCCTTTCATTATCATCCGATGTTTCTATTGGCACCTTTTATGGTTTTGCTCTTCCTTATTGATTTTTATATCAATCCAAAGCTATTAAAGTTTCTCTGGGCGTTTATTATTACGGCATTTCTTATCACCTACTTATTTCGACTTTTGGCCGTACGAAGTGATGTGGTAGAGATTGACACTTCCTCCGGTTTAGTGATAAAATTGTATCAACAACTAATTGCTTGGAGGTAACAAATGATTAAGCATCGCGACTTTATTACTATGGTTTTACTATCCATCATTACCTGCGGTATCTATGGAATTATCTTCTGGTATCAATATTCCGATGATATGAATAAGGTCTGTTATGGCGATGGTAAGGAGACAAAGAATTACCTGATTGTAATATTACTATCCATTATTACCTGTGGTATCTATGGCTGGATCTGGCACTATGGTGTTGGCAACCGACTATCAGAAAATGCACCACGATACGGGCTTCGCTTTAGTGAGGATGGCACTACCGTACTATTATGGATGCTCTTAGGCAGCCTACTCTGCGGCCTTGGTACCTTATATGCTCAGTATATCATGATCAAGAATATGAATGCTCTTGCTGATTCCTTTAATAACCTTAATAACGGCCAAACTGGGTATCAACAGAATCCTTATAATAATTAGTAATAGGAACGTAATGCTTTCCTTTCAACATACAAGTCGGATCGATAGGCCTCCCCTTAGGGATTGGTTTATGTATCCGACTTTTACTGTATTTTGTACAGAAAATGTTGTATTTTTTATATATTATTTCCATTCGGATATGTATTATAATGTAAGCTAAGTATTACAAAATCACATAGAAAGTCGGGGATTCGTATGGAGCTTAATCAAATCCGATCTAAAACAATAGAAATTAAGAAAAATATCAATAAAGTGATTGTAGGAAAATCAGAGGTTACAGATCTACTTCTCACCGCTCTGCTTTCCAATGGACATGTTCTTCTAGAGGATGTTCCCGGTACCGGAAAGACCTTATTAGCCAAATCCCTAGCACGCTCCATTGATGCCGGTTTCAAACGCATCCAATTCACTCCGGATCTTCTTCCCTCAGATATCACAGGTTTGAATTATTATAATCAAAAACAAGGTGAATTCACTTTCCATCCCGGGCCGGTATTTGCCAACATCCTTTTAGCTGATGAGATAAATCGTGCCACTCCAAGAACCCAATCCAGTCTTTTGGAATGTATGGAGGAACGGCAGATTACCATCGATGGTGAAACCCGCGTATTGGAATACCCTTTCCTGGTCATCGCAACCCAGAATCCCGTAGAGACCTCCGGCACCTTCCCTCTTCCGGAAGCTCAGCTGGATCGCTTTCTGATGCAGCTGAGTATCGGTTTTCCTACAATCCAGGAGGAAGTAGCAATCTTGAACCGTTTCATAGACGAAAGCCCGCTTGCTTCCTTAACGCCGGTATGCACCAAGAACGACCTGCTTGACATGCAGAAGTCAGTGAAATCGATCTATGTTCATCCCTCCCTCATGGAATATATGATCGCTATTGTGAATAGAACCAGAGAGAACGATCATGTTGCCCTTGGCGCGAGCCCCAGAGGCAGCTTAGCTCTGCTCCGTTCCTCTCAGGCTTATGCAGCTATCTCAGGCCAAAGTTATGTTACTCCAGAGATCATAAAGCATCTTGCTCCTTATGTTCTGACTCATCGTCTCATTCTTCATACCAGCTTCCATAAGACCTCCTCAGCCCATGAGCTCATGAAGCGAATCCTTGAGGAAGTCCCGGTTCCAACTGAGGATTTCACGAGAAGATAGAGAATGGAGGTTACCGGGTTATGAGAATCATTGCTGCACTGTTTGGTGCGATATTTCTTTATGAATTACAGCGCATGCTATATCGCCGTTATTGGAATAAGAACTTAACCGTAGATATCCGTCTGTCCGATGATAAGGCAGTGGAAGGTGATCAATTGACCTTGATTGAAACTGTAACTAATCGAAAGCTTCTACCCATTCCCATACTAAAGATTAAATATATGACTTCAAGGTTTTTGACCTTCCTAGACATGCGCCAATCCGAAGTAACCGACCATACCTACCGAAATGATCTTATCTCCGTCATGATGTACCAGAAGCTGACCAGAAGCATTCCCTTTGTGTGTACGAAACGAGGTTATTATACCATTAATAAACTGGTTCTCGTATGTAATGATATCCTACTTGAATCGGAATTGGTTGCCGGTTATGATCTGAATGTTCAGCTCTATGTATACCCCAGGCTTCTAGATAATAACCGATTTCAGATTCCTTTTCAGAAAATGCTCGGGACTGTTCTTACCAAACGATTTATCAACGAAGATCCCTTTGAGTTTACAAGCATCCGCGAATATCAATTCTATGATACGATGAAGACAATTAATTGGAAAGCTTCAGCAAAGACCGGCTCTCTGATGGTGAATGTATATGACCATACTTCTTCCCAACAGATTAAAATTCTATTGAATATTGAATCGGATACACTGCGTAAATATGATGAGCTGATAGAAGAAGGCATTCGTCTCGCTACCACTTTTGCAACTCATTTCATAGAACAGGGAATTCCGACCTCCCTATATACGAATGCCTTAGATATCGTCAACAGAGAACTGTTAGGCGTACCTGCCGGTTCCGGTCGAAACCATATCCGTACCATCAACGAAACCCTAGCCCGTATTGATGACACCCTGACACCTCCTCCCTTTGTCACCACCCTTAGTGAGGAACTAGCTTGTTCCACCCCCAACGACTATATTGTTCTGATCTCTACCTATCAGAGAACGGATCTTCTTAAGAAGCTGTCCAGACTCACTCAGGATAAGATAGATTTTTCATGGATAATTCCGATGAACAAGGAGGTTCGTCTGACCGTGGAGGGCGAATTGCTTACCCATGTGATACCTTGGGAATTATAGAATATCAATATTAGAACAACTAAGGAATGGAGGTAATCTATGAATAGGAAACGCCATCAGCTTGTTATCGATATCATTAATATCTTCATGAGCTTTATTCCGGCCTATCTGTTTATATCCGTATTGCTGTATCAATTGGATTTTAACTCGGAGGTCTATACTCTTTTCCTACTTCCCGCGCCTGTCATTTCCTATTTTATCAGAAGATATAGTCATTATATCTGGTCCTTCCTACTGATGCACGGAGCCCTCATTGCCATCTATCTGGTATTTACCTCCAATGTATATCGTTTCGCTGCTTTTAGTATCTACCTGATTATACTGACAGCGATGGCTTACTATAAGAAGCATAACGTTCGGGAGCTGACCAATACAACATTAGTGTTATTAATCCCCTTCGTACTCTTATATATCGGCTGTTATTTAGCGAAAATCGCTGAAATGATGCAGCTATGCTTTATTCTCACCATCGTATTTGTCCTGCTGTATCTACTGAATATGTATCTGATCAATATGGAAAAGTTTGTGAATAATCATGAAGATATGATCAATATCCCCTTTCATCAGATCAGAAATTCAAATAATGTTCTGATTGTATTCCTAAGTTCCTTATTCTTAATCTGTATGTTGACCTTCTCCCTGATTCCAATCGACCAATTCTTATCCGCCCTAGGTAAGCTGATGGTTCGTTTCCTACGCTTTCTTGTCTCCTTACTTAGCTTTGATGAGCCCGAGGAACCCATGGAAGTCGAAGAAGAGCAGGCGGCTGCGGTTGCTGAGGACTTCCCGATTATGGAGCCCTCTTACCTTATGGAAATCATATCGAAGATACTTCAGTGGGTAACCACCTTCCTGGTGATCGGCTTCGTCATCGCTCTCATACTTTACTTCCTATATCAGATATATCAATACTTTTACCTCAAGAGTGAGGATGTAACCGCAAAGGATAAGGTAGAATTTCTCTCTCCTTTTGTGCTAAAGGAACAGGCCAAACAAGAGCCCAAGAAAGGCCTGCGCAATCTATTCGGTCGTTCTAACAATACATTGATACGCAAGTATTTTATACGGGCTGTCAATATCAGTCGTGATCCACAGAAGAAGCTTAATCAGAGTCTGACTCCCACTCAACTATCCGATTACATCCTAACCAAGCCTATTCCGGAGCCCATAGCAGATTTAATACCCACTCAGCAAAAGGACAGCCTGAGCAAGGAGGTGGATGGCGGGGAGGAGATCCGCAATAATCTGAATGCGAAGAAGCTTATCACAGATTATTACGAGAAAGCACGTTATAGCAACGAGGAATGTACCAAGGAAGAGGTACAGCTAGTCAAGAAGCTGCTAAGCAGAAACAAACAAGAGAATTGATAAACCAAAGCATATTTTTCCGACAATATGTATATAAATCTGTTCATATTTTTTGCCTTTTTCACATTGTTCTTTATGTTGCAAAATGTTACAATATTTTATAGAAAGTAACAAATAAGCGTGCTTTCAAGTACTATTTACTATGTGGAGGATTACTATGAATGTACTAAAGGGTATCAAGAAATTCTTATTTGAACAGAAAAACACACAAGCTCTTATGATTCGACTTTCAGCAATTATTCCCGGTTTATTGTTCGTTGTATCCATTCTGGGATTAATAAGTCCAACTGTATTTCGTTATGTTATTCCCGTTGTTCTTATTCTCACAATCATCCTATCTGCCATGCTTTTAATCTTATTAATTCAATTTATTAGAGGTATCCGGTTATTTGATGAAAATGCTATCACCTTATCTCAAGGTAATCTGAATATCAGTGATATCGTTCCCGAGAAGACAAAGGGTCTTGAAATTCTTGCAGCTGCTTTCAATGATATGAAGCGCAATCTTTTAAGCTACATAGAATCAACCAAGAGTAATGTAATCATTCTATCTGATGCTGTTGATAAGGTTACAAAAAGCATTGATATGACTTACAAGGGAAATGAGCAGATTGCGACCAATATCACCATCGTCGCAGAAAAGTCGCAGGAACAGCTTAAGATAGCAAAAAGCACGCTGGAGGGAATTGATAAGGTACGTCTTGGCGCTAGCCGTATTACCACAACTCTTGGGAATATCGAGGATTTTGTAGAGAATACCGTAAAGCAAACCTCCGACGGAGCCGGTCACCTTAACAAATATACGGATCAGATGCAAATAATTTCATCGAATCTTGATGAGACCTCAAGCTTTATCAAAACCTTGAATTCTAATCTTACGGAAATCACCGAATTTGGTAATCTGATCATGGGTATCACGGAACAATTGAACCTTTTATCCTTAAATTCACGTGTCGAAGCTGCCAGAGCAGGCGATGCAGGTAAGGGCTTTGCTGTAGTCGCTATGGAAATGAACAAATTGTCCGATGCAACCAAGGACAGTGTTAAACAGATTAACAGCCTTCTTGCGAATATATCCAAGAACAACAAAAAGGTAGGAGAAAGTATCGGCAATGTTACAGAAAGCTTCGCCATGAGTAAAGGAATCTTTAATTCCATGAAGGAATCCTTCTATACCATTAATAATAACGCGAACATTCTTAATTCCGATATCAAGCAGGTTTATGAAGAGTCAGTCATGATTAATGATAGTACTAAGGTTATCAGTGAGCAGGGTATTATCCTACATGACGCTTCTAATGAGATATCCAACATTACGCAGGATGTAGCTGCCGTAACTCAAGAAGAGCTTGCCGAAAATGAGGAGATCAGCGAACAGGCCATTTCACTTAAGAAAATGCTCTCCAGTATCGAGAATCTTCTTAAGAGATATAAGACTTCTATTCTTCCGGTTGACCAAGCTAGTACGAAGAGACTTAAGTTCGTCATGCTGAGTCCTCTGAATGATCCCATCTGGCAATCTGTTAAGCAAGGCGCATTATATGCACAGAATGAATTAAAGGATAAGAATATCTCAGTAGACTTTATCGGCTTTGATAAAGTGGATCACAGCTTTATTGATACCCTGAACAGAATAATTGATGAAGGTTGTGACGGCTTAATTCTTCCCGGCATTGTGAAAGGTATTGAGGAATGTGCACAGAAGGCTGCTGCTAAGAAGATCCCTATTATGACCTTTAATACGGATTTGGCAGATACTTCAAAGCGTCTCTCCTATTTCGGTCCCAACATTCAGGCTGAAGGTGTATTAGCCGCAGAAATTCTTGCTAAGAGTATCGATGGAACCGGTAAAGTAGTAATCTTTAGAGGTAACACTACCTCATCTACGAATGTAACACGTAGGGATGCTGCTGTAGCAAAGCTTGCAAAATATTCTGATATCAAAATTGCATCAGAAATTGATGATATAGAAGATTCAACTCAGGTTTATAAGAAGCTAAAGGAATATCTCTATTACTCACCGGATGTTCGTGGTATTCTGATGATCGGTGATGGCGCCAAAGGTGCTGCCAGAGTAATTGAAGAAATGAATCTGATTGGAAAGATGCATCTCTTCTGCTTTAATTACAACGCTGAAATGGCCTCTTTGGTTAAAAAAGGAATTGTACATATGGTATTCAGACAGGATGGCTTTGGTCAAGGTCACGATCCAATCATCTATCTCTATAACTATCTCGTGGCGAATGAGGCACCGAATAGTACTACCTTCACCAGAACCGAGGTTGTTGACCAATATAGTGTAAGTGATTATTAATAAGACGATAAACAAGTTAATTTACTCGAAAAAGCTCACCTGCAAAGTGATGTGACCCCAAAAAGTTAGACTTTTTAAGCGTAGTAGTTTTATGGCTGCTACGCTATTTTTATGCAGCCAAGGTGTTGAGCCTGTATTCTACCGGA
>JAQZBA010000331.1 GCA_029239365.1 Herbinix sp.
AAGATTCATATTCCTGATTCTGTCACCAAGATAGATAAGAGAGCTTTTTACGCTTGGGAACTCGTAGGGAAACAGACGATTTATTGTAGTCCGAATAGTGCGGCATACAGCTATGCCAAGACCAATGATTTCCTGGTTGAAATTGAATAGTTTCCCTTAATTAAAACTACATTTTAAAGCAATAGAAAAGACCGTACCGGAGAAACCTCCAGCTAAAGAATTAGCTTCTGTTTCTTCGGTACGGTCTTTTTTCTTTCTTTGCTTATTTATATATTTCGTCCGGTAAGTTCTGCTGCCTGTAATTGTGCTTTCACTCCAAGCTCAGCCGCTTTGAAGGCATGTTCCTGGGTCATAGCATTCTCAGTACGGTTCATACAATCCAAAATCAACTGACCAAAGAAAGGATATCCAACCTGTCCGGATACTTCGTAGTGATACTCACCCTTACCATTTGCTAAGAAGACATGATTCGAATCCGTTGAGGTACCGATATTGATATACTTTCTAAGCTCAATATAGCCTTCGGTTCCTAGGATGATGGTTCTTCCGTCTCCCCAAGTGCCTAATCCGTCGGGAGTAAACCAATCCACTCTGAAATAATTGGTGATACCGTTGTCACCAACGATAGTACAATCGCCAAAATCGTCTAGCTCGGGATACTTCGGATTATTGTAATTACCGATCTGGCTTCGAACAACTTGTCCATCCTTAACTCCTGCATAGAACAGATATTGCTCAATCTGATGACTTCCGATGTCGCAGAGAATACCGCCATATTTGTCTTTCTCAAAGAACCACTCCGGTCTGGAGGGGGCATTCAGACGATGGGGCCCTAAACCGATGACTTGAACCACCTTACCAATTGCGCCATCCTGAATGAGATAACCTGCATAAATAGCACTTTCAACATGAAGGCGCTCGCTGTAATATACCATGTACTTCTTGCCAGTAGTTCTTACCTTCTCTTTGGCTCTCTCAAGCTGCTCCAAGGTTGTTAACGGTGCTTTGTCAGTAAAATAATCCTTACCTGCGTCCATTACACGCATACCAAGATCACAACGAAGAGAAGTCACTGCTGCTCCAGCAACCAGTTTAATCTCCTCATCCTGTAATATCTCCTCTTCACTGGAAGCTACCTTAACCTGAGGGAATTTCTCACAAAAGGCTTTGACTTTATTCGGATCCGGATCATAGACCCATTTCAGGTCAGCTCCAGCTTCCGTTAATCCGTTACACATTCCATAGATATGTCCATGGTCAAGGGCAATCGCCGCAAAAGCAAATTCACCTGCTTTAACCACTGGTGACGGCTTACCCTGTGGTGCATAATTCATTCCATCACTTTTCTGCATATGAAAAACCTCCAATTTATTTAGCTTAATGAATTCATCCCCTCTATACTACACCTATTGCTTACATTTTCCTAGACTAAAAACCGATGGAATCATGGAGAAATTATGGTTAAAATTATTTGAACTAAATCTATAATAATATTAATTAAATATAACTCTTGACAGTATATGTCAGTTATGATAGCATTAGCAAAACACATAAAGTAAAGGTTATGAAGAGAGAAGTAGGTATTGCGTCCCTGTCCCAGAGAGTCTCGATTGGTGTGAAGAGACACAGAAAGCAATCGATTGAAGCCTTAAACTTCAATCACACTGAATAAAGCCTCGGAACTGCGTACCGACTGCATAGGATCTATGCTGAGACTACGATGGGAGTGCCCATTACAGCACCAGAGTATCGCCGTAAGGCTGTACTTGCAGAGTTCTGTATTGTGAGATACAGAAGAATTAAGGTGGTAACGCGAGTAATAGTCTCGTCCTTGAGTTTAATCAAGGATGGGGCTTTTTTTATGTCCATAATTATATCAAGGAGGAAATAACCATGAGCGAAGCAGTATTAGAAGAAGCAAGAAGAAAGAAGTTAGATTATGTAAAACAGATGACCAATCCATATCCGGAGCGTTACGAGAAAAAATATGAGATTGTAGAAGCGAAAACTCTTGAAGATGGAACCCAAGATGTGAAAACTGCAGGTAGAATCCTACTGCTTCGTAAGATGGGCAAACTCTCCTTTGTTACACTTGCTGATATTGGTGGGAGTATCCAGGTGGCTGTGAAGAAAGATTGTATTGGGGAAGAAGCCTATGAATTCTTTAAGAAGGGCTTCGATATCGGAGATTATATGGGGGTCGAGGGTGAGATATTCACTACCCAGACCGGGGAGAAGACGATACGCGCAGACAGCATTTGCTTTCTTGGCAAGGCACTTAAGCCTCTGCCGGAGAAGTTCCATGGAATAAGTGATACTGACAGCTGCTTTCGTCAGCGATACCTGGACCTGATTATGAATGAGGATACCAGGCAACGCTTTCTGATCAAATTCAATTTCATGAAGGAGGTAAGGCGTTTCTTGGAAGACAATGGTTATATTGAGATTGAGACTCCTGTACTGATTGACAAACCTTCCGGAGCCACTGCCCGCCCCTTCCTCTCCCATCATAATGCCCTGGATATCGATGTATACTTAAGAATTGCACCTGAGACCTATCTGAAGCGTGCCATCGTCGGTGGGTTTACGAAGGTATTCGAGTTCGCCAGATGCTTTCGTAATGAAGGTATTGACACGACTCATCTTCAAGACTTCACGATGTTGGAGGGGTACTGTGCATATTACAACTATAAGGATAATATGACCTTCCTTCAGAAGATGCTTAGTCAGGTGGTGACTAAGCTTTATGGAACACCTGAACTGACGATAGGTGATCATAGGATTGATTTTTCCGGGGAATGGCCTGTGGTCTCCTTCCGTAATCTTATCTTACATGATTGCGGAATCGACATTAGCCTTCATAAGGATGCAGAAAGCCTTCTTAACGAGATTAAGACAAGTAATATCACTCTGGATTCCGATACAGAACTTCATAAACTAGGAAGAGGCAACCTCATTGATCTGTTATATAAGAAGGTCAGCCGCCCGAAGATAATGTCGCCAACCTTCCTGATAGAGCACCCTACCTCTCTCTCCCCACTGGCGCGGGCGAATGATGATAATCCTGAGGTGGTAGACCGCTTCCAGCTTATCATCAATGGTGCTGAGGTAATCAATGCTTATTCTGAGTTGGTGTATCCGATTGATCAAAAGCATCGCTTAATTGAGCAAGCGAAGTTAAAGGCAAACGGCGATGATGAAGCCATGCACCTGGACCTTGATTACATCACCGCAATGGAATACGGTATGCCTCCAATCTCCGGCTGGGGAATGGGAATTGACCGCATCCTGCAGGTGCTGACCGGCGAAGAGAATATCAAGAACCTGCTCCTCTTCCCTCTCATGCGCCCTATTAAGAATCATTAATTATTCATTGCGATAGGCTTGTATAAAATATATAATGAACCGTAGGAATAAATTATTATCCTAAAAGGAGACTTATCATGCAGACCATCTGTAGAGAAATGACTGATAAATATCAATTGCTTTCTGTGACCGAGCTACATTTACCGACCATATATCAGTGGACGCATGATGAAAAACATCTTGAATATTACACCTGTCGTCCTGTACAGCGGTCTGAGTCTCTTGAAGATTATACCGTCAAGACCTTAGCATCCATAGCTGAGGGCAAGAGGCTGATGTATGTGTTGGTACATGTTGATGAGCCTCAGACGCTTCTTGGAAGAACAACACTATTTGATATTAATCCAAGGAATCATAGTGCTGAGTTTGGCTACTATCTTCCGGAATATAATCGAGGGAAGGGTCTCGGTAGTGTCATGCTAGAGAAGTTACTACAGATCTCCTGCGAAGATAAGAATCTTGCTTTGCATAAACTATACGCAACAACCTCCTCGAATAACCATCCATCAGTAAAACTTTTAGAGAGGTATAAGTTCCAACTGGAGGGTAGATTACGTGAACACTACTGGATTGAGGATCAAAGATATGACCAGTTAATCTATTCCTTATTATTACACGAATAGAGCCACTAACTTATAAATCAGAAATGCAATCTTTAAAATATCATTAAAAGTCATTTAAAAGTTAAAATACAAGGTAGGCAGATCCAAAAATTTTCTTCACTAAAGACTTGACAAAACCACCCCTGATATTATATTATAGTTCTTGCGCAACAAACAAAAAATACACGCGCGAGTGGCTCAGTGGTGGAGTATCGCCTTGCCAAGGCGAGGGTCGCGGGTTCGAATCCCGTCTCGCGCTTAATATGAAAAAGGTTCATCTGAAAAGATGGACCTTTTTTCATATTCAATTCCAGACCGGATTCAAACTCTCACAAACCGAGCTCTAGGAAGAATGAGAATGGAGGCTCTCACGCCGACATTCTTATTCTTCCCGCGGCTTTGACGAGCAAGAGGTATTTCTT
>JAQZBA010000332.1 GCA_029239365.1 Herbinix sp.
AAACAAAAACGATTAGGTAAAGATAAAACCTTTTTTTATATATATAAATTTAGAACAATGGATATGAACACGAACCAGTTAAGCAGGATTTATGCTTATGAGGGTGACCCTCGTATTACAAAGGTAGGTGCATTTCTAAGGAAAACAAGTTTGGATGAACTACCGCAGCTAATTAATATCTTAAAAGGAGATATGTGCTTTTTGGGTCCCCGTCCGTTATTGACAGAAGCACAGGACCAATATAAGGACCATGATTTATTTCAAAAGAGATTACAGGTAACTCCGGGACTATTCTGTTCAGTCGATGTTTGTTATCGGGCCGCTGCCACGAAAGAACTGCAATTCCAGATGGACTCGGATTATATCGATCATATATCATTTATTACTGATTTGGTTATATTCTGTAAAATAATTATCATGGTAATAAAGCAGAAGAACATCTATAATTCACAGACCTGATAGGGTAGTATCTTGTAATAATATGAAAGCATTGAAAGTCACTAATATTAACAGGGAGTGGTGGAATGATTGTATCCATTAATCAACCAAACTATATACCATATATTGGATATTTTCATAGGATAGCGAAATCAGATGTATTTGTTCTATTGGATAATGCGCAGTTTTCAAATAATAATATGCATCATTGGAATTATTTAAAGACGCCTCAAGGGAAATTGCGGATAAAAATTCCGGTCGAATATAATTTTTTAGATAGTATTAACCAAGTAAGGACGAAGGATGAATTATTATGGAAGCAGAAACATCTAAAGATAATCCAAACTAATTATGGGCACGCGAAGTATTTTAAGGAATACTTTCCGAGTTTTCAGGAGCTGTTGCTTAGTCAATACCAGAATATTGCTGAAATGAATCTAGCAATCATTCAATATATATCAAAGAACTTTGGATTTTCAGCAAAGCTTGTAAAAGCTTCTGAATTGGAGATACATTCCTTTAAAGAAGAAAGAATTATCGATATATGCACAGCTTTGAAAGCTGATACTTATCTATCGGGAATTGGAGCAAAGGCTTACCAGGAGGAGAAGCACTTTACCGATCGAGGTATTCAACTTTGCTATACTGATTATCATTCCTTCGAATATACACAGCTATTTAATGGGTATTTATCGGATCTTTCCGTGATAGATTATATACTTAATTGTGGATTCGATTGGGATTATGTAGAGAAGGCATTGAAATGATGATAAAGGATGCGTAACTGTATGAGAATTGTAATATCTGCAAGTAATGGAAAATCCTTGGTCAATTTTCGCGGCAGCCTGATTAGGGAAATGATACACAGGGGGCATGAGGTTATCTGTACTTCGATTGAACCCCTGGATGACATGAAAGATGAGATTAATAAATTAGGAGCCAAGTATCATTGTATCCCTGGTACAAGGACCGATATCAATATATTCAGTAACATTAAAATGATAGTAAACTTTATTAGAGCTTATCGAGTGTTGAAGCCGGATCTATGTTTTCTATATATGTCTAAACCTGTGGTATTTGGCGGTTTAGCTGCTATTATATGCCGTATCCGGCATATAGTTGTATTTGTGACCGGACTGGAAGTGGTTTTTTATAGCAATGGAATAAAGAATATTATACTGCGAATTATCTTAATTATATTTTTTAAAATAGTTCATAGAAAATGTGATTCGGTATTCTTTATGAGCCATGATGACTATACGAAGATGCTTCGATGGAAAGTAGTTAAGAAGGATCAGGCGATACTTGTAAATGGATCCGGAGTTAATATGGAACATTTTACAAGAAAAGACATGCCGGAGGCCGATACAGTCTGTATGACAGCAAGACTACTGTGGAGTAAGGGGATTCGGGAATACGCACAAGCGGCAGAAATCGTCCGAATAAAATACCCCTGGGTAAACTTTTTATTAGTTGGCGGTTTGGATGAGAATCCGGAGGCGTTATCAGAGCAGGAGCTTGAAGCGATAATTAAGAAAGGATACGTGCATTATTATGGTTATAAAGAGGATGTAAGGCCGTATCTGGAAGAATGTTCTATCTTTGTACTGCCATCTTATCATGAGGGTAACGGACGCAGTATTGTAGAAGCGGAAGCGGTTGGTCGGCCGGTTATTACAACGACTGCACCTGGATGTTGCGAGACAGTGATCGACGGTTACAATGGTTTTCTGATTCCTCCAAAGGATGGGAAAGCCTTAGCAGATAAGATAATTTTATTATTAGAGAATAAAAAAATGAAAATGAACATGGCGGAGTATTCCTATCAATTATGCTGTGAGAAATATGATGTTAGACTTATTAATCAAGTATTTATCGAAAATATGAAATTATAAACAACACTTAATTGATACGATATAGAGGTAGAATGTGGATGAGGTTAGAGAGTGTAATTAAGAAAGTAGTTAGTCTGTTGTACTCGCAATGCCCTGCCTGTGTACAGAACATAGCGATATCTTTCTATGGATTAGTGATCTATCTACAACGATATGGAAAAACCTATCGACACTATCTGAAACTATATAGTTCGAGGGATTATTCCTGCTATAAAAAGACTAGACAAATTCAAAATAGAGAGTTTATTAGACTCTTGCACTATGCAGTAAGGTATAGTGAATTTTACAGAGAGTTTTATAAAGAGATTGATCTATCAAAGATTAAGTCCGTGGATGATATTGAAAGGCTGCCGATATTGACTAAGGAAATCTTCAAAGATAATTTAAACAAGATATATACCATACCTTCCATGAAAGGTATAAAATTACATACAGGTGGAACGACCGGTACACCGATTAAGGTTATGATAAGAAGGAGAGATCTTCAGAAGCGGATGGCCTATCTGGATGCATTTAAGCAGGAGTATGGTTTTCTGGTAAACAAGAGGCGCTGTGCAAGATTTACCGGAAAAAATATCATTTTGAACGCACCTCACAACCATGTTTATTGGAGAAATAATTATATTTCAAAACAGAGGTATTATTCTACTTACCATTTAACTAATACAAATATGAAATATTACGTAAAGAACTTGAATGTTTTTCGACCGGAAGCGATTGACGGATTTGTATCAGCAATTTATAGGATAGCGAAATATATCAATGATAATCATATCACTCTGGAATTTACTCCAAGAGCCGTTTTTACAACATCGGAAACCGTTCTTCCCATACATCGAGAGATGATTGAGAAGGTATTCGGGTGTCCCTTAAGGGATCAATATGCATCAAACGACGGAGCTCCTTTTATTAAGCAATGTAGATGCGGAGTTTATCATGAAAACATAGATACGGGAGTATTCGAGCATATCAAAACATCGCGAGGAGTAAAGCTGATTGTTACAAGTTTCTATTCCTACGGAACACCTTTAATCCGATATGACATAGGAGATTATATTCTGGAGTCAGAGAACATGGTATGTCCGTGTGAAGCGTGTCATCCTATCATAGCTGCGATCGACGGTCGAACAACAGATTTCCTTCGAACGAAAACCAGAGGTGATATAAGTCAGGTAGCTCTATCGATGTTAATTGCAGAGCTTCCCGACTGCTTTGAACAGCTTCAGCTGATACAGGAGAGTAGTCAGGCGATTCATGTTAAAGTAGTAATGAAGGAAGCCTCCTGTATAGAAGAATATCATAGCTTACTTAATGAAAAATTAAGTAGTTATCTTGGTAAGGATATGGAATTTACACTTGAAAAGGTTAGTTGCATTGAGCGAGAAAAAAGTGGCAAATTCCGCATGATTATAAACCGTATGGAGGAATTGAAATAATGAATCGACCACGAATTAGTATTATTGTAGCTGTTTACAGTTCAGAAAATTATATATCCCGGTGTATTATGAGTATTCTGAATCAGACCTATTCCAATCTAGAGATAATTTTAGTTGACGATGGGTCACCGGACAAATGTCCTCAGATCTGTGATAATTTTGCAACTCTAGATTCAAGAATCAAAGTAATTCATAAAGAGAATGGAGGAGCATTCTCCGCATGGAACGTTGGACTGGATCAAATAACGGGTGAATATGTAAACTTTATTGACGGTGATGATTTTGTTAGTAAGGATTATATTAAAAACTTGCTTTTGATGTGTAAGAAGTATCATTGTGATATCGCTTCCTGTTCCTTGGTTTATGGGTTGGATCATGATTTTAATCATGTCAGTAGAAAAGGTAAAATAAGTGTATATGATAAAACCGGCGCATTTATGGGTAGAAAAATAAAGGCGCACATTTATGGAAGATTATATAGGGCATCCCTTTTTGAAAATATAAGAGCTAGGAATGTCTTTTTTGTAGATGAAGATTTAACCTATAAACTATTCTATAATGCGGAACGAGTAGCGTTCACAGATAAAAAATTATACTATTATTATCAG
>JAQZBA010000333.1 GCA_029239365.1 Herbinix sp.
AAAAATGAATATGTTATAAAGACATACAAGATGAATTGATAATCAATTCACTTGTTATGTAAAAAGAATACTGCCCGTATTGATTGAGAGTAGGTGATATTATGTCAAATGTTTTTAAAAAGTTGATTAGCAAAGAACTGGGTGTATCTAATTATCACCGATATTTTTCTTCTTTAAAGAAGAACCTGGATACGAAAAAGAGTAATAGCCAAACTGTTTATAATGATATGTACGAAAAACTAAAATATAGAGATTTAAAAGCAATTACCAAGATGCATAATCGTCTGAATGATACGATGGTACTGGCCTTCAAAATAAGTAAGAATTTCTTCTTTGCTTTTATGTTCTATCTTTCGGCATGTATCTTCATCATTGCTAAGGTTCACCTTCCGATATTATCGATCGGGGCTTTGGTGTTGATTAACATATGCTTTATCTACAAAGCATATGAATTCATAGTTAATAAGTTTTGCTATATTGATGCTCAGATTATACTGGTATATAAAGCAGTTCTTGATCGGATTATTTTAAATGAACGAAAGAGCTCACATGAAAATGACAGAGTTTAGAAGCTTGCATAGAGTATTGCAAGAAGTTTTATTGGGAAAAGAAGGCTATGAGTATTCCAAACATTTCATTGGATGCTCATGGCCTTCTTTCCTTTTATGCCGTGGACATATTATTATTTATCGCATTATTGCGTGTAATACAATCAGAATAGATAGTAATTTCGATAAAATATCAATGATTTCTATAAAAATAGAATAGTTACTCTATGGGAAAAAGGATTGAAATGTATTAGCATAGTAGTGTGAATTAAAAAGCATTAATTCACACTGAGCAAGAATGTTAAAACATGAAATGGACGGTTTGAAAGGAGCAGGTTATGATACGAGTAGCAATTATTGGAACAGGTAATATATCGGCAGCGCATATTAATGCCTATCTGGCTTTTCCTGAGCGTTGTAAGATTGTAGCGATGTGCGATATCTATCCGGAGAAAGCGAAGGAGAAGGTAGAGCAATATCACCTTGATGCTGAGGTAGTGGATGCACATGAGAAATTATTGGAGCGGGAGGACATCGATCTAATCAGCATATGTACACCACCCTTTTGCCATGCTCAGATTGCCATTAATTTTCTGAATGCAGGTAAAAATGTAATTGTTGAAAAGCCTATGGCAGCGTCCTTAGAGGAATGTGACCAGATGATCGCTGCAGCCAAGGAATCGGGAAAGACCTTTGCAGTCATTGCACAAAATCGGTTTAAAGATCCGGTGATGAGACTAAAGTCAGTGCTGGATAGCGGTAAGATCGGCAGAGTACTGCATGCACAGGTGGATTCCTTCTGGTGGCGTGGTCACTGTTATTATGATCTATGGTGGAGGGGCTTATGGGAGAAGGAAGGTGGCGGTTGTACCTTAAATCATGCAGTGCATCATATTGACATGCTTGGGTGGATGCTTGGTAAACCCACTAAGATACAGGCACTCTTAAGCAATGCAGCACATGACAATGCTGAGGTTGAAGATATCTCTATTGCAGCACTCCAATATCCGAATGGAACAGTGGCTCAGATTACCAGCTCAGTTATTCACCATGGTGAAGAACAACAGGTTATCTTCCAAGGGGAGAAAGCAAGGATATCAGCTCCTTGGAAGGTATATGCGAGTACCTCACGGGATAACGGCTTTCCGGAAGAGAATACAGGGCTGGAGAAGGAATTGGAGGAATATTACAACAGTTTTCCGGAGCTTCAATATACCGGACATGAGGGTGAGATTGATAATGTCCTAACTGCGATCGAAACAGGAGGTCAGCCTTTAATTACAGGGGAGAGTGGTCGCTTAACGATTGAGCTTATTACTGCAATTTATAAAGCCGGTTTTGAACAGAGGACAGTAGAGCTGCCCATTACCAAGGAAGATGACTATTATACTGTCCAAGGCATTCAGAAAAATGCGATACATTTTTATGAGAAGACAACCAGTGTTGTCGAACTGGGATCCGCTCAGGGCTTCACAGTAGGAAGCGATTATAAGAAGTAAACATGAAATCAAATCATAAGTGGTGTTATTGCTCTGATCAGAGTGATAACACCATTTTTCGGTGCGCCTGGCATGGGCGCAATCTCATGATCAATCGGTTGAAACAAGGATTGATGAAGAAAGAAATTTGGGATATAATGAATGTATGGAGATGCATGTTTTTTTAATGATTCGATTTTAACTAAAGTGATTTATAGAGAGGCGGTAAAAGCCATGAATGTATTCGATATAATGGGACCGATTATGGTTGGTCCATCCAGTTCTCATACAGCAGGAGCAGTAAAAATTGGTTTTACAGCAAGACAGCTACTACGTGAGGAGATTAAGTATGTGAAGCTTTCTCTGCATGGTTCGTTTCTAGCTACCGGTAAAGGACATGGTACCGATAAGGCATTGATTGCCGGGCTGCTTGGAATGAAGCCGGATGATGAACGTATTCCATATAGCTTTCAATATGCTGAAGAACAGGGATTGGTGTTCGAGTTTGCCGGAATAGAGCTTCGCAATGCACATCCGAATTCAGTGCTTATCAAACTGGAGGGTGTCAAAGGCAATCAGTTAGAAATTGTTGCTTCGTCCATTGGTGGGGGAGCGATTATGATTAATAAAATAGATGGAGTAGAAGCTGATGTCTGTGCCTGCTACCCTACCTTAATTGTCAATAATGTTGATAAGCCGGGGCATGTGTCTCTGGTTACTTCAGTATTAAGCCAGAAGGCGGTAAACATAGCTACGATGCGAATTTATCGCGATAAAAGAGGCGGCAATGCCGTGATGATAATTGAATGTGATCAGGAGGTTCCCTTAGAAGTGATTGATCTGCTTCGGAAAGCAGAAGGTGTAATGAGGGTAACTTACCTTAGTATGGAGGAGAAAAATGAGTTTTAGATCTTTGAAAGAGATAATAAAGCAATGTGATGAACAACAGAAACCATTTTGGAAAGTGGTCCTCGAGGAGGATATGGAGGAACGAATGGTGACGGCTGAGGAGTCCATGGCTAAAATGGAGCAGCTTTATCAGGCAATGAAAAATGCTGATGCTTCCTATGAAAAGAGCTTAAAATCAGCCAGTAATCTGGTTGGCGGGGATGGAGAGAGGATGAACCGTGCTATCCTTGAGAATAAGACATTAAGTGGTCCATTTATTGGTGAGGTGATAGCGAAAGCACTTAAGATGGGTGAATCGAATGCTTGTATGAAGAAGATTGTCGCAGCTCCGACCGCTGGCTCCTGTGGTGTAATTCCGGCAGTCTTATTAAGTTATGAAGAGAAATATCATGCCACAATGCAACAAATGATTGAAGCTTTATATGTGGCTTCCGGAATAGGTGAAGTAATTGCGGCAAGAGCCTTTTTGGCAGGAGCTGCAGGTGGCTGTCAAGCCGAGATTGGCTCTGCGAGTGCAATGGCAGCAGGTGCGCTTGCATTTCTTAATGGTGGCGGTCAAGAGAGTATTGCTCATGCCGCGGCTATGTCCTTAAAGAACCTGTTGGGTCTGGTTTGTGACACCGTTGGAGGCTTAGTAGAGGTTCCCTGTGTAAAGCGTAATGTGGTCGGTGCTGTGAATGCAATTGCCAGCGCAGATATGGCAGTAGCAGGAATACGAAGCCAGATACCGCCGGATGAAGTGATTGATGCGATGAGGGAAATTGGAGAAGCTCTGCCTAGATCATTACGCGAAACCGGAGAAGGCGGGTTAGCAGCTACTCCAACCGGGCAGGAAATAATGAATCGTCTATTCAGGGAATAACCTTGATAGTGTAGCAAACTCAATAGTGTGACGAAGTGTTTGTTAATGTTACCAATTATTATATAAGTAACACTTTTATACGAAAGACTATATCTCAACGGGAAGGTATTGGTTATGGATTTATCTCTTGTTTTCATGCCATTGATCACTCTGGTGACCGCTCAAATAACCGTACTTGATTTAGCAAGATTCCGATTTAAGGCAAAAAAGTTATTTGCGATTCTTGCCATCGAATTTATAGTGCAGGTGGTTGTTTGTGTTGCAATCTTAAGTTTGTTTGGATATGAAGCCTATGTCTTAACGTTTTTCTTTTGTATGGACATTCCTGCGATAGCTACGTTTTTCTATCTATCAAGAAGGCGGGATTTTCGTGATTTTTTTACAGCATTGGTCACTATTTTTATCAGCTTTGCATTTTCAATTCCCTCCTTGTGGATTGCCCATCAACTTGGTGGAGACTATTTTTGGTATAACCTATGCAGAATACTTATCTTTGCACCTTTATTCTATTGTTTACATAGATTTGTACGTAAGCGATATATTCAG
>JAQZBA010000334.1 GCA_029239365.1 Herbinix sp.
GGCCAGATAATGTATTAATAATGATTACAAATATTCTAAAGCCAAATGTGAAGGATTGGCTTGAAAAGGTTAAAGAGGATTTTACTTTTAACATATATGTTTGGGAACAAAATGATTTATCAAGAATCATCAGAGAAAAAAAAGGTCATTTTATTAATCAATTTCCACAATTGTTTTCTACGGGAGAACCTGTTGAGATGTATCATATTAAAATGGGGGAATTTTATTTTGGTATTGATGAACTCGAAGAAGTTGAATTGCGGGCTTTTAATTGTGACGATGTTGAAGAGGCAAAAGAGAAAATTAAGGAATTTATAGCTTTCATTAAAGCTAATGATATTAATATTAAGTAAATCTTTTTTACAAGTAAGAGTTTTAAAGTAATTTGAGGTGGTTTTAACGTCGTTTAACAATGCACTCACGTTATTTGCGGAGAACAACTAGTTTGCCAGCGTGTAAGCACACCCCTTCACCGGGTGGCAAGCACCGCCAAGGAGAATGGCTCTGAGGTCCGGTTCGGAGGCGTCGTGAGTGCGGAACGTTATATGTCATTCGACAGATTGGCCGGGCGTCCTGCCCGGATTCTTTGCGCTTGGTACAAGATTAAAATTGATGCAGGAACAATAATTTTGTAATAGAAAGTAAAGGAGGAAAAATGAAGAGAAACAATATACTTATTGGAATTATTATCTTAGGTATCCTTGGGGTTAGTTATGGAGTGCTTTTACCTACTAGGGTTGGACTTATTTTCCAGGAATTATCATCATTAGCTATTTTTATTCCTGTATTATACTTTTCAAGATTGATAAAAGCAAAAAACAAAGTAGGTGCAAATATATTATTGTTTATCTCGGTTTTTTTCTTAATCGCGATTACAATTTCTCTAGTTGGAACTTTTAAATTATTATTATCTTAATGCGATAAATAAATTTATCTAACATTTCAATTGAATAGTTGAATTATGCATTAGGGGGCAATACATTGAGAAAAGGTTTATTAATTATATCTATTGTTACTATATTTATAATTTTCTCAGCAACGTTATATTCAAAGCATACGGAAACAAGGTTAGAAACGTATCTAAGATTTATTCCAAGCAGTATAGAAAATTTTACTGGAATAGAAATCAAGAATTTTGAACTAGATAGAATAATTAAGAGATCTCCAAAAGAGCTTATTATATTAGTTAAATGGGATAATAATTCTGCATTTGTTAGTATAAGAGACTGGTTAATACCAAGACTCCACGATGAGATTGAAATACGAATGTTTGATAATAAGCATCAGATAAATTTTTACGAGTAATACAAATTTTTTGTTGGGTGGCTGGCATCCTACCAGCCTCTGAAGCTAGGGTGTCGAACGACAGATAACAATGAACTCACATTGCTCGTGGATAAATATTTAATAGGTAGAGGACTAATATCCAGTAAAAGACTTTTAGCTAGTGGTGCATTGGTACACCCCTTCACCGGGTGCAAGCACCGCCAAGGAGAAGGACTCTAGGGTCCGGTTCAGTGGCGTCGTGCGTGCGGAACGTTATACGAAATATCACGCAACAGCCGCGCGTCCTGCGCGGATCTTTTAGCTCCTACTTATAGAAAAGGGTGAATAATGTATTATATATTTTCACTTTGGTTATATCGCTTCGGCGTTGTAATAAAAATATTAAACGAAAGGATGATGTCAAATGAATAATATAGTAATAGTTTTAACAACCATTAGCAAAAGGAGGGTGACTATACTTTAGCCTTCCTTAAATTGGAGGATTAGTCTATGAGATTTAATTGGATTAATGCAGAGGAAATTTCATTCAATAGTTTTTTACTAATGGATAGATGGCTTGTTCGAATGATATGCAATAATTATCTCGATTGGCAAGAGTTTATTGATAACTTTAGTATAGCTTTGGCATATAATCCGACTGTTGCATGGTATTTTGCTCACAGATGCCCTGAAAGTAAGCCTTCTATTGATAATTTGATTGCAATGGCGCCGAAGAATCTTTGTGCAGTTGATGTTCGAAAGGCAGAGGTTTTTGTAATAGATGCGATGGAAACATCTGTTGTATACACTTTTCCCGACATTATGGAAAAGAGCTGTGACTATATTTATGATTGGGATAAGAAGTATCTGCTTGAACTTGCTAATTTTACAGACAAGCTGGTTCTTGATGTAGGAAGCGGTACAGGACGGCTTGCATTTGCGGCAGCCGAAAAGGCGAAACGAGTATATGCAAGTGAACCTACCGATATGCTTAGAGAATACATGCGAGATAAAATAAAATGTGAGAATATTAAGAACGTTATAGTTGTGGATGGAACAGTAGAGCAAATTCCATATGAAGACAATACTTTTGATATTGTGATGTCAGGGCATGTAGTTGGTGATGATTATGATCGTGAAATTTCTGAATTAACAAGGGTCGTAAAGAGCGGTGGTTATATAATCGATTGCATTGGTGACGATAACAGAAAAAGAAAACCTAATGAAGAGTTATTGAAACGAGGCTTTGAATTCTTTTATCATGTTAGTAAATCCGGTGGAGATATTTACAGATACCGAAAGATGGTAATTAAATAGACATTATTTTTTATCTGCCTAATTTGTACATAATGCGTAGACAAAGTAACGCACAATCTTAAATAGTGCCCCTAAGGTAAAGGCTGTAATTTAAGGCCGCCGCATCCTTGCGGCTCTTGGCTCTGCGGGGCGTGATACTTCGCAGAACAATGCACTCACGTTACTCGTGGTAAACTATCTGTTTGTAGAGTATAAGCACACCCCTCAGCCCAAGTGCAGGCGACCTGGCTTGCTCAAAGCTAAGATAAGAGCTATCTAACCTTTGAGACGCCTTAGGGCTGAGGGGCGTCGTGAGTGAGGAACGTTAAGCGCAATGCCATTTCAGAGATAAGGATTATGTAGAAGGGGGAGGAAATGAGTGAAGGATTGTAACTTTGCAACAATGCTGAAACACAAATATGTTAAAGATCCTTGCAAGGTTCTCCCTAATGCATTATGGAAGACTATTGACAGGTTAGACAGTATTGAGTGTTTATGTGACAGAGTAAGTAGTTCCCTTGAAGGGTGGGACAAGAACGGCTTACACATCTTTTGGAATGAGAGTAGAAGTATAGATAATGCTTGCACAAATAGGATTGAAGAGGCTAACTTTGCAATTATTCACAATGATTTCTTCCAAAAGATTAATCGAGAAGGCTTTAGATTGATTAAGCCATATTTCCGAATTTCAACTGAATGCAAAGAAGTAAGCCCATATTCGCTTAATGAGCGTTTTTCTATATCAAATGTCAATGTCGAAACAGAACTCAGAGAGGTATCAGAGCTTATAGGAAAGTGCTATAAAGATATACATCCAAGTGTTGAAAGCGTTCAGCAATGGACAAAGAGCAAAGTGTTTGACAACAATCTCTGGATTTGGATTGTTGATAAAGTTGCTAATATTCCAATTGGTTTAGGGATAGCTGATCTAGATAGAAGTATTCCGGAAGGATCACTCGAATGGATTCAAGTATTACCTGAATATCAAGGTATTGGACTTGGGAAGGTTCTGGTATTGGAGTTATTAGACAGAATGAGTGGAAAAGTTGAATTTGTGACAGTTTCGGGAGAAGTAGATAATATCACAAATCCTGAGAGGTTATATAGGAGTTGTGGTTTTCAAGGTGATGATGTTTGGTGGCTATTGCGAAAGTGATGGTATGGCACAGCGCTTAACAATGCACTCCCGCTGTTCGTAGACAATCCATAAGCTGCTAGAGTATTAATAGCTCTAATATGTATTAGTTGCTTGTGGTGCATTGTTACACCCCTTCACCGAGTGGCAAGCACCGCAAAAGAGAAGGTCTCTGAGGGTCCGGCTCAGGGGCGTCGTGAGTGCGAAACGTTACACAACAGACCGAGCGGATGAATTTCCATAGAAAGTTAATTTATAATAGTTTAAAAATATGAAACATCATAAGTTAAGTATTAAGCTTAAATTTTGGGATATGAGGGACAGATATGCTTTTTGAAACAGAAAGATTATATATAAGAGAATTAAATAAGAGTGATACTGAATTGTTTGCTAAGATGCAAGGTAATGCAAATGTTATGAAATACGTTACAGGTAGGCCAAAAACAAAGGAAGAGAGCATAAATGAGTTAGAAAAAATTATACACATCGATAAAAAGACAAATAGAGAATTCATAATAATGGCAGTTGTTAGAATAGATAGCAATAAGTTTGTCGGCACTTGTGCTGTCATTAAAAATGATGACGGAGAGCATGAGATTGGATATAGATTTATTGAAGAATATTGGGGAAATGGGTAT
>JAQZBA010000335.1 GCA_029239365.1 Herbinix sp.
TTTTAATTCATTTTTTATTCAATTTTTTATTCAATTTTTTATTCAGTTTTTTATCCAGTTATTATTGTCCGGATTTTTTAGAAAGACTAGTTTCCTATTCTAATAATGATCCGCTTTGTATTAATACCGGATCCGGTTTGAAGCTTTTGTTCCTTTTTACATTATTACCTATTCTCTCCTTATTTATGTATACAATGAGAATAGTTCATTGTCCGTAATATCCCTCCTAGCTTGTGAAGCATACGACCGCACTGATCAAAATCCCCCAGGCTAGTATTCGCCTAACCCGGGGTATTAATCTTCCTTAGTCTCTATCTTTGGATCTATCAAAGTTGTCTTAGTCTCTGTCTTTGTCTTAGTCTCTGTCTTTGTCTCTGTCTTTGTCTCTATCTTAGTCTCTATCTTAGTCTCTATCTTACTGATTCCTCTCAACCTCTCCTTTTATCCTCTGACAAATGATTAATGGGCCTGTGTGGAAATATTTCCCATATACTACAGCAGTGAACTATATCACAATTGTAGAAGCTTTCACTTATTATCCTAATCCTCTTCCTTCACAATATAGACCGGTCTCCGTTTTGTCTCCAGATAGGTCCGCGCCAGATATTGTCCTACTATTCCTGTGCAGAATAATTGGACCCCTCCGATCAAGCATATAATACAGATCATGGAGGGCCAGCCCGAAGTCGGATCACCGAAAAGCAAGGTTTTAATGATGATCACGACGATAAGGACAAGGGCAATCAGACAAAAGATCATCCCAAGTACCGAAGCCAGGGCCAGGGGAGCCGTGGTAAAAGCGATAATGCCATCCACCGAATACAGGAACAGCTTCCAGAAGGACCATTTTGTTGTACCGGCCGCCCGTTCAACATTCACATATTCCAGCCATTTTGTCTTGTAACCTACCCAGCTGAAGATACCCTTGGTGAATCGGTTGTATTCTGTCAGTTCTAGAATCGAATCAACCATCTGACGCCGCATTAACCGAAAGTCTCTGGCTCCATCTACAAATTCCGTCTTCGAGATTGCATTGATTAACCGGTAGAAGCAGCGGGCGAAGATGGAGCGGATCATAGGTTCACCCTTTCTGCTTACTCTTCTGGTTGCAACGCAATCATAATTCTGATCGACAACCGCAAGATACATCTCCTCAATCAGCTCCGGTGGATCCTGAAGGTCCGCATCCATCAATACCACATAGTCACCCTTTGCTTTTCTAAGACCGGCATAGATTGCCGCCTCTTTGCCAAAATTTCTGGAGAAGGAGATATAATGAATTCGGGGGTCCATCCCCCGCAGATATTGAATTGTTTCTAAAGTACGATCCTTAGAGCCATCATTTACAAAGATATATTCCCACTCAAGTAATGGTAACGCAGTAGTAATCCGTATGATTTCATTATAAAATATGGGTAGTACCTCCTGCTCATTATAACAGGGAACTACGATTGAAATTACCTCAGACATGGTGCACCTCCTTCCGATGTAGGTATAGGATAATTCCGATGAATAGGAGTAGTCCGCCTAACGATAACAGCAAGCCCGTGAATAGATATGGCGTCCGGTAGGTAAGTATAATATGATGCTCCCCTTCCGTGAGCTCTATGGCACTATACATGATATTCGCTTTCCTAAGCTCCACCTGCTTCCCGTCCACTGTCGCTTGCCAACCTTTACTATAAGGAATACTAAGTACCATGATGCCTTGCTTTGACAGGGAGGCATCCCCCTCGATCCGGTTATTTGTTTCCTTAATATTATACAAGGTATCTTGTCTTAACTTGTTTAGCTGCTTCTTCACATGCTTCATAGACAGGTTATAGACCTCAATCCCTTCACAGTGATAGGTGCCCGTCTCTGGAAAGGTTATTCTTACCCAGTTTTTCTCTATCTTGCTGTACCCCGTATTAATAAGGAAGTTCTCTTTACCAAAATAAGAATTGTGATAGAGATTACGGATATTCACTATCTTCGATACTTCCCGCTCCCCCTTCACTTTAAAGGTTCGCATCATCATAGCTCTCTTATTAATGGATAGCTTAGCAAAGCGGACATAGGTCTCCGATTTTGTATAATTATCAAAGGATAATGTCATTGCAGCGCCCTCACGAAGGACCTGAATACCATCCTCGTCTATTACAATACCTTCCTCTGCATCAATCGTAACATCCAATCTCTTTATGCCGACACTCATATCTTGATTGGTAATCTTAGCATAAGCTGTCTCCTTGTCGAGAATAACGGCATAGAGCAGAGCATTCTGTTTCTCAAGAGCACTGAGCTTCAGGTAATCCTCTTCCGGCATGTAGTTCTGATAGGTGTAACCAAGAGGCAATGCAAATAGATTTTCTAATAGATAATAGGTCTTGGTACCATAAGTCTTCTTTTTACGCAGCTCATATGCGTAAGGTGAGGCATATTGATCCGTGGAGATAAAATATTTAACACCGGCCAACGCATCCGGTATGGTGCGGGTATCCTGATTATCAAAGCGATAGGCAGACCGCTGACTTACCATCTCTAGTTGCTTGTAATAATTCGTCACATTTCCATCCATCAAGCTAAAGTAGGAGGATACATCATGATAGTCAAAGATTAATGCTTCATTGCGTAACCCTTCACCATAGGTCTCGACTCGATATGAACCCTCCTCCAGCTCTGACACCATGTCTGCCTCTCCATTATCTGTTAGCTCCCGGATACGGGCCGTTGTTAAGAATTCCTTCGCGTATCCATTCAACGAATCAGAATAAAATGCATACCCATTGAAGGCAAGGGTGCCTACAACAAGAAGATATAGGACAGCACTTTGCAGTCTTCTGATAGGATAGGCTTTATATGTCTGAAGCAGCAATATTACCGAAGTAGTGAATAGCAGAAGGAAGAAAGTATATTTTACAATCGGAGCAGAAGGAAGTACAAAGGCCAATATACCATAACCTATCATTCCAATCCCTAGTAACACTTTTTCCCGAAGCTCCAGTGAAAATAGTTTCTCATAGGTAAAAGCAAAAACCACTGCTACTACAAAGGAAACAAGAAAATCCCATCGGTTCGTGATATAAGAAAATGCATTCATGAAGTATCCGAAGGCAGGAACGGATAACGCCAGGAAGGTCAAGACAAAAACTACTGCCAGCTTGCGATACTTACGATTGCATAATACGATCGCCACACTAATTCCTGTGACTGTAGAAAAAGTAAGATCCACCCAATAACTATGACTGACTCCGGAAGCAAATAACCCCTGGAGTGCATGGAAATAATAACCCATATTATAATGAAGATATCCTATTAACAGTTCCGGCTTACTATCCATTCTTCCATTCTGAAGGAAGGCATAGATTATCGGTAGGAAGATCACTGCTGCCATTGACATCCCCAAGAGCATGCAGCCTCCGGTTCGAAGTCCCGCCATCAGAAATCCTACCAACTTATTCTTATCCTCTTTACGAAAAGTGCCTACGTAGCGAAGTATTACATAAAATACTGCTATTGCCGTTATTATATATAGGAAGTAAAAATTACTTATGGTACATATAAATGCCATTATGACTAGGAGCTGCGGCTTTCTCCTTCGAAGTACCTGCTCCAATCCAATCAAGAGTAGAGGCAGATAAATCATAGGATTTAGAAAGTATGGGTGTCTTACCCCCGAGAAGAAGGTGTATCCGCAAAATACATAGATCAACGCACCTAGGACAGCTCCATTTCCCTTAAGACTCCAATACCGGCAAAAGACAAGAAAACTAATGCCAATCAGATATAGGCGAAGCAGAACCAATATTGCATAGAGAACCGGACCATTTCCCTCGGTCATAAATATCGCTAACAAGGCGATTGGATCACCTATCACATAATAATGAAGGGTTGTAATCGTATCAAATCCCATACCAATACTAAAATCTACCATAGGAAAGCCTCTGCCCAGGAATAACCCGCGAAGCAGCTTCCCGTAATAGATCAGAATTGGATAATGCTGATTCATACCATCCACATTCCACACAAAGGTACGTCCCTCCATAAGAAAGGGCAGAAATATCATTGGTAGAAGGAGTAGAAAGGTTATGCTGTAGATAACGTATCTGTTGTTCAGAACCTTCGCTTTCATCGTGAATTAGCTTGCCTCCCTTGGGTATGTTTTTTGAATATAAGTAATCTACTGGCAACATAATTCGCCAAAACAACAATGATGTTCGAGATGAATTTCATGATCAGGTCTTGCCAACCCAGCTGATCAACGAACAGATACATGATTACGACATCGAGAATCCCAGTCAGCAGCCTGCAGGCTACAAAAAAAGCAAATTCCAGCAGGATGGCTCGCAG
>JAQZBA010000336.1 GCA_029239365.1 Herbinix sp.
TAATGCTCTCCACTCATCGATCAATATAGCATATTCATAGGTACTCTGCCAGATTGGGTTGCCGGCGGCATCCTTCTTAAAGTAAATATTTTTAATCAGGTGTCCTTCTCTTCTCATACCAAGCCGTTCTAACAGTCTCCAGGAAGGTTCATTGTTCGGATTACACATCGCAATTATTCTTCTGGCACCGAGATTTTCGAACGCTTCCTTAATCACCGCTTCGGCACTTTCTGTTGCATAGCCCATTCCCTGATAAGACGCATTAAATACATAGCCAAGCTCCCAAGCATTAAAATCCTGTAGGGCAAAGTAAATATTACCTACTACCTTATTCGTGTCTTTTAAGCATACCGCTAAGAAAGCATCGTTTTTTGACCTTTGGATTGCTTCCCGCTTGCACTGTTCCTCCGTGAATACTTCATATGGCTCAAAGCGCACTACATTCTCATCTGAAAGATACTCATATAAGTCCTTCCAGTCATTCTTCGTAAAATTGCGGATCAATAATCTCTGCGTTGATAACTCTTTCACCCAATCCCCCCTACTAATATGATGTATTGGTAACCCAATTCGCTTTATTCTATCGTAAAAATAATTTATTATAGTTATCAAGGCAATGTTCTATAATTTCGATTGCCTCTTTCGGACCGCCAAATTCATTTACTGCCGTCTCCTTATGCTCCAGCTCCTTATATACACTAAAGAAATGTTTCATTTCACTGAAGATATGAGGTGGTAGCATATCGATGTTTTTATACATATTATATGTTGGATCATTGTAAGGAATCGCAATAATCTTCTCATCACCCATCCCATTGTCAATCATGTTCATAACTCCGATCGGATAACAGCGTACCAAGGTCAACGGTTCAAGTTCCTCTGAACATAGCACCAGCACATCTAACGGGTCTTTATCATCGCCATAGGTTCGGGGTATAAATCCGTAATTAGCAGGATAATGGGTCGAGGTATATAGAATTCGGTCCAAGATTATATAACCTGTTTCTTTATCCAATTCATATTTCTTCTTACTGCCCTTTGATATCTCGACTACTGCCACAAAATCGTGAGCGTGAATTCGATCCGGATTAATATCATGCCATATATTATTCATTACTTTGACCTTCCTTTCGAATCTAGATTAAGAGAATACGCTTGCCATAAAACCTTATTTTATCCAAATGAGCACTAAATATACTATCTCTATCATTGATTTTAGCATAGATAAAGATATTTTCATATCGAAAAATAAGTTATTTTACCGTTGGAAGTAGAATTACTACCGTTTATGACGACAAAGATTGCCAAATAATGCAATAAATATTATATTATGGTTGTGTATATGATATTTATATATTTAACACACTCTCCATTATGAATAGTTCTACTATTCTCCTCTGTAAAAATAGTTGTAAAAGCAAAAAAAGCAAGATCTGCCCCCACGGATTTTGCTTTTTTGCTTTTTTCTTAAATTTTTCCGTTAATTGGAATCTTTATTGCAAAGAGTACGAGTATATTGTATAATATTGTCAACTAATGAGATTACTTTACTTAAGGAGGAGAATCGCCTGTGCGAATTGCCGTATGCGATGATGAAAAAACAATCTGTAATATAACGGTTCGTTTATTACAGGAATATAGCAGACAAATGTCAATTGATTTCGAAATCGTTACTTTTACCTCCGGTGAGGAACTGCTAAACTATTCTAAGGAGCTCCATATTGTTCTAATGGATATCGAGATGGAGGGAGCTGACGGAATCACCGTTACCGGGCTGCTGCATCAAAGAAATCCTGACCTTATCGTAATTCTGGTGACCAGTCATGTAAAACGCTTCAAAGACGGATATAAGGTAAATGCCTTCCGTTTTATGACGAAGCCTATTCATAAGGATGAATTCTCTGAATATCTGAATGATGCTATTGCCGAAGTTCTGGGAAGAAGGATTATCACTTTACGAAAGGATGGTGTCGATGTAAATATCAATATCAAAAGTATACTATACATTGCAGCTCAACTGGGATATACCGAAGTATGGACTGCAAAACATACCTATCGAAGCGAGAACAGTCTCTTAACCTGGGAAAACCAGCTGGATCCTAAGCTTTTCTTTCGCTGTCACAAAAAATATATTGTGAACATCAGTCAGGTTGAAGATCTATCAAACCACATCAAGCTAAAGGGCGGAGATATCCTTGCTGTCTCGCGAAGAAAGTTCGCTCTGTTAAGAGAGCTTCTAGTGAATTATAATGTTACACACTAAGCCTTGCAAGTCTGCTTTTTCCAAAATATATTAATTACTTCATATTATGATATGACCACAATACATTACATGGGGGTGAGTGTATGATTGGTATTTATCTTTTAGCAATAACCACAGAAATGTTAAAATACATTCTGATTTTTCATGGATTACTTGGTTTTTCTTATCGTAAGGGTATCCACAAATACGCTCTTATGCTATTCGCTTCGATCGCTTTTGGCCTATTTCATTTCATACCCGGGGTTGACACATTGTATTTGTCGTTAATCATAATCCTGATTAATTTCATTACAACCCTATTCTTATATGCAGAGAAGATTGGTACACTTACAAAAGTCTTTATCGCCATCTCTTTTGTTATTGTCACTTGGGACAGCCTCTTTATTAAGGCAATTAACTTCTTTTTTATCTTCGACGAAACAATTACCTCAGGAGCATTACTCCAACAAAGTCTATGTAATATCATACTCATAATAATTCTCGCTTTAATCTGGGTATCAGTAAAGCATCTTGGTCTTTTGCATAAGTTGAATTATAATCAGTTGTCAAACACCGTATATTTTCTGTTTCTTAGTAGTATTGTTTTAAATGCATATATTATTTCAGTAGCTTTTATCTTCTCCGAAAGCAGTAATAAGACAAAAACTAGCCTCACATATACTTCTATGATGCTGCTTTCCATCTTGTTCCAAGCCATCAGTATCGCCTTAATCTTCTTGTTTTTTTCACGAGAGCAATACAAAACCTTAAATAGACTCCGAGAAGAGTATAATGAGAAACAGATTGATTATTACAAAACCCTTCTTACCCAGGAGGAAGATACCAGAAAGTTTCGCCATGATATTAAAAACCATTTCATCTGTATCGAGGAGCTTTTAGATACCGGCAAGGCCGAGGAAGCGCAAACCTATATCAGGGATATTCATGACAGCCTAGAGAAGATCACGGGCATCTATGATACGGGTAATGACATCATTAATGCTATTATTAATTATTATGCTAAGATAGGCAGAGAGGATCATATCGTTATTAGGGTCAAAGGGCGAATCCTGCAGGACCTCAATATACCCTCGATGCATCTGAGTACTATCGTCTCCAACTTAATGTCCAATGCATATGAAGCATCTGCGAAACTGGACTCTAGCCTCGATAAGATCATATCGGTTGAAATCCGTGCCGGTAGTAAATACCTTGAATTTATTATCAAAAATCCCACTGTCGAAGACCGTAAAAAATTAGATGATAAATTCTTAACCTCGAAGGCAGATCGGAAAAACCATGGCTTTGGTATCCAGAATATTAGAGAAATCTTATTAAAATATGAAGGTGAACTACAGTTCAAGGATGAAATTAATTGCGTAACGGTCCGAGTAACAATGAAAATAGTATAAATCATTATTATATTCTACTGTTTTCCCATCTATTCTTACCGTTCATGGACAAGAATTGACCAAATGATAGATAGCCTCTTGTAATTTACAATTATTTCCATATAATTATCTTATACAACACTAATGATAAGAATATGAAGTCAAAATAATTGTAAGGGGAGGCAAAAGTATATGACATTATTCTTACATTGTCTTATCAGACTTATCTATGGTTTATAGTAATCTATGTTTAATGTAGAAAACGGAAGTGGAAATACATAGCAATAGTAGCCCAGCATTGGGAACTAAAAAAGGATGGCCAAATGTCAACAGCGTGACATTTGGTCATCCTTTTTGAAGTTACAGATCAGCCTTCCAATATATTGAGTAGACTAGGGAAGAAATGTTCCCATGGATGAGCCGTTCCCACTAAATTGCATTACGTAGCGGTACATAAGGTTCTAAAATACAGAACCTAAGTACCGACGAATGCAAATGCTCACCATGGGAATCATTTCTCCCTAGTCTTTTGCCGTAGACATAGTCAAGGCTGAACTGTAACAATTTCTAGAAGAATCGCCGCCCAGTATTAGTTTAGTGGCTTGACTAATTATGGCAAGGCATGCTAAACTGTGTAAATGACATACTTATGAATTGATATTGTAAGCATATAAGGAGGTAACAAA
>JAQZBA010000337.1 GCA_029239365.1 Herbinix sp.
TTGATATTAGCATCGGATGCAACGATGGACTTAAAGATGACATTGTAATTGGCAATCTCGCGTGAAAAAGAGTCCATCTCAAATATCATAACCAAGGCTTCGAAATTCTTCACTCGGCTGAACCCCTCGTGAATCTCATTGCTATTGATGATTACCAGGCTTCCCTCTTCCATATTAAACGGCTTATGGTTACAATAAAAGGTTCCTGATCCTTCCAGTACATAATGCAGTTCAAAATGCTCATGCCAATGCGGAGGACAATAGAGCCCCTGTTTTCTTACCTGTTGTTTGAACATTTGAACCGGGAATTCTGTATCATTGATTATTTTCTTCTCATATAAGCTCATATCATGCATTGACAAATCACCTTCTTTCTGCATTATTGATACCAATTTGTCCAAACTCTATTCTATCAGAATATTTACCAGCTTTCAATCCTACAATAGAAAGCTCTTCCCAACGACTTCTATATCAAGACAGTCAATAGAATAAGCATAAATCCGTTTTATCTATGAATTCAGCTTGTTGAATTCTATCATCAACCTTCGGTTATTCAGGTACATAAAAACCCCCCAAGATAATCCGGTAGACTATCTTAGGGGTTTTACAATGACTTATGATTTAAAATAACAAATCTGATTTTTTCTTAAGTAATTTTGCACCGTTTAGTATTAACAAAGTTCCGGATACTGTTCCTGCAACAATTAGTAGAATTCCCATAACAAGATTCCACACTCCAACCGATTTCATTGTGTTATAGATTTTCTCCATCATATATAATCCCTCCTTTATCTACCGGCAACATATCGTTCCTAGTTTTTTACACCATACTGCTCATAATAGGCATCTATTGCAGATTTTAATGTATCATCAATAACAATTTCCCTATTGTAAGGGCGATTATACAGATGCTCCACTACTTCCTGCATTGTAACAATGGCCGTGGTCGTAATCTGATAATTCTCTTCGATTTCAGAAAGTGCGCTCTTGTCGCCTTGACCTCTTTCCATACGATCTACGGATACAACTAAGCCCAACACATTAACCTGTGCCTGAGCTGCTAAGATGGGCATTGTTTCTCCAATGGAGGTCCCTGCTGTAGTGACATCTTCAATAATGATAACCTTGTCTCCATCCTTAAGAGGGGAGCCGAGTAAGATTCCTGTATCTCCGTGATCCTTCACTTCCTTACGGTTAGAGCAGTATTTGATATCCTTCTGATAGAACTCACTGATTGCCATCGTTGTAGCCACACTAAGCGGAATCCCCTTATAAGCCGGTCCGAACAATACATCAAAATCCAGTCCGTATTTATCGTTAATCGCCTTAGCATAATATTCGCCTAACCTTCTAAGCTGTGTTCCGGTTCGGTAATAGCCTGTATTGACAAAGAAAGGGGTTTTGCGACCACTTTTCGTTGTAAAATCCCCAAACTTTAATACACCGCAATCAACCATGAATTCAATAAATTCCTTCTTATACTGTTCCATTATCTTCCTCCATCCTGTTTCATTGTATCATAAATAACACGAAATAATAGCTTATATTATAAATTTAATAATATTTTTATTAACAGTTCAGCCATGCAGAATTTTTGCACAATAGGAAGGAGAAAGCTAGCTTTCGTATGCATATTGTGTAAAAATTCTGTAGGGCGCTCTGCCTAAGCGAGATGTAGCAAAGCGAAATCGAGCTTAGGGCTGAACTGTTACTATTTTTATACTCAATCTACTTATTTTACACAGCCGATCAAATCTTTAATGTCTTCAATATGATATTGTTTCATATAAGCTTCTATTCCCTCTAAAACTTCTATCGTTGCAGTCGGATTAATGAAATTAGCTGTACCGACCGCTACCATGCTGGCACCTGCCATGATAAATTCCAAAGCATCCTCGGCACATGCTATTCCACCCATTCCGATAATGGGGAGTCGTACCGCATGAGCTACTTGATATACCATGCGAACTGCAATCGGCTTAATCGCAGGACCGGATAATCCGCCGGTTTTATTGGCTAGCAAACAAGCGCGACGATGGATATCTATCTTCATACCGGTCAAGGTATTAATCAGCGATAAGGCATCCGCTCCACCTGCCTGAGCCGCTCTTGCCATCTCAGCGATATCCGTAACATTTGGACTTAGCTTCATGATGATCGGTTGCTTTGCACGTTTCTTCAGTTCTGAAGTAATCGTTTCCACGCACTTCGGATCCTGCCCAAAAGCAATACCGCCTTCCTTCACATTCGGACAGGAGATATTAATCTCGAGCATGTCCACATCACATTCTGCAAGTCGCTCTACTACATCACAATACTCCTGTGTAGTCTTTCCTACTACATTGACGATAATCTTGGTATCATACTTTCTTAAAAAGGGAATGTCTCTTTGGATAAACATCTCCATACCGGGATTCTGAAGTCCAATTGCATTCAGCATTCCTCCGTAGGTCTCAGCAACCCTTGGTGTGGGATTTCCCGGCCAAGGAATAGAGGATACTCCCTTTGTAGTGACTGCACCCAGTCTGGATAGATCCACATAATCCTTATATTCCATACCTGAACCGAAAGTACCTGAAGCAGTTGTTACAGGATTCTGAAAGGTGACTCCGGCTAAAGTAACATTCATATTCATAGCTCCACCTCTTCCGCATAAAATACAGGACCATCCAAGCAGATTCTCGTATTCTTCACATTACTGTGATGATCTACTTCCTTCGTCTTGCATACACAACCAAGGCAGGCACCGATACCACAGGCCATTCGTTCCTCGAGGGACAACTGACATTTGATACCTTTTTCCAACGCATACGCCTGGATTCCACGAAGCATAGGTGTGGGACCACAAGCAAAGATAATATCTGCTTCCAGATTATTTTCTCTGATCGCATCTAAGACATTTCCCTTGGTTCCCTTACTGCCATCCTCTGTTGCTAGATAGACCTTCCCAAAAGGTGTAAATTCATCTTCCAAAAATGTGGTGTCACGATATCCTAATACCATTTGTTTTTCACAATGTAAATTCTTAGCCAACTCAAGCATAGGAGGTATACCGATCCCACCGCCAATCAATAACGCTTTCTTACCCTCCAGAGTAAAACCATTACCCAGAGGTCCCATTACTTCTATGGTATCTCCTGGCTTTAGCTTAGAGAATTCCTTTGTTCCCTTTCCTGCGGTTCGGTACACAAGACGGACTGTTCCCTGAACCTTATCAATCTCGCAGATGCTGATTGGTCTTGGTAATAGTCTGCTTCCATCCTGGCAATACAGGGATACAAACTGACCGGGCTTTGCAGTAGAGGCGATATCCTCAGCCTTAATCCACATACTGTAGATATCTTCTGCAAGCATGGTCTGCTCAGTGATTATAGTTTTATTCTTCATTGCTATTGACATATCATTTCTCCTATGAATTAATCAATCATGTACGGAATAAGAGTAATATTACATATACGGAATAAGCGTAATGCTACATGTACGGAATAAGCACAGCTTGAAAGCGGAGCTTTGTATAGCATGTACAGATAAAGCGTAATGCTACTTGTACGGAATAAGCACAGCTTGAAAGCGGAGCTTTCAAGCTCGCGTTGCGCGGGCTATCAAGTCATCGCTCTGCTTGATACATTACATGTATCAGCAGAGCGATGGCTTGATAGCCCTTTGCTTATTCCGTACATTATAACCCAAAACATTCCTATCCACAAGGGTTCATTTTGAGTTCTTCTAAGTAGGAAGACATTTTCTTTATACTTTTACTATTGATACCGATTTATACTAAAGTTTATAAATATAGGTACACAAAAAGCCTATGGCACTAATTATTGTTGTTTGGCTAATCAGACTAAGACTATCCTCAGCAACTATAATTAATTCCATATTTGGAAACCACATAAATAACTATTGTTTATTAATTGAAATGATATGATTTGTTCTGATGTTATTTTAAATAATAACAATGCAAAATTATTCCGAATAGCAGAAAGTTACAGAAGAATTAATTAATCCGTCTTGATATGAATCCTATATATTGAGAATTTATCTTAACCTTCCATTATCTTAACATGAATCTTGCGTATTCGAGGCCCATCTAATTCTATAAAGTAAATGCCTTGCCAGGTTCCCATGAGTAATTTTCCATCTTCGATTATGATTGTTTGCGAAAAACCCAACATACTTGCCTTTAAATGGGCGGCTGAATTCCCCTCACTATGATGACATCCATCCGGTACTGGTACAACCTTGTTCAATTCCATCATGAAATCTCTGATCACATCCGGATCTGCATTTTCATTAATTGTTATTCCTGCTGT
>JAQZBA010000338.1 GCA_029239365.1 Herbinix sp.
TTTCCTCGAATATAGTGAGTAAGGGATGTTGATATAAGATAACATGATTTTAATTGTGAAAGTGCATCCTATATAAAAAGGTTCTTGCAATTGCTGCTAGTCAGCTGTTGCAAGAACCTTTTCTTTATGAGTTCTTATTAATGGAGATCCTCTTCTTCACCGGCATCCTCTTCAGGAGCTACTTCTGCTGTCTCCGGAGCCTTATCATCCTCTGAGGAAAGGTTAATCGGAACATAACCCCTAGTTTCTTCTGTTTCTTCCTCCTCAGTATCAAAATCCTCAAAATCTTCTTCGAAATCCTCAAAATCATCGGAGGAATCCTTCTTTATATAATTCTTATAAACATAATAGGCACCAGCCGCGATTGATGCTAAAGTAATCGTACCAAATAGGAACTTTCCAAACTTCTTCATGGGCAAATCATCCTTTCCGTTTTTATATAATTATATACTATTATTTCATTATAATTCGGTTTACGGTAAAAATAAAGTAAAAGTTCTATAAACTTGTAAATTATGGTTCTGTTGTCATAAGTAATCAGGAAGGTGATAAGGCGAATGTACGTGCTTATGGTAGCATATGACGAGTCCGGATGGAGCCATATGCACGTATTTCCTAAGAATAGCAAGAAATGAGAAGAAACCGAAAGAGATATGATTTGATTATCCCGGAGGTCTTTGCTATAGTATCTGCATGGAAGACACCTTCACTTATGAAGATTTCTGAAAAGGGTACAAAAAGTACTTCAATCAGATTTCTTATCTTAAAAAGGAGAATTAATAATGTGTTCACGGAGAAAATCAATCATAATTACATCGTTGCTACTCTTAGCAGTTCTTGCTATTACTGGTTGCAGGGTACAAGAGAACCAAACAGTATCTGAACCATTACCTACCGAGGTACCGGTTGCTGAAGCTACTGATGCGCCGGAACCTACTTCTATCCCTACACCTACTCCGGTAACTGTGGATTATGACACGGCTACACTGAAGGAGGTATGGGGTGATTATTTCTATGTTGGTGCAGTACTGAATGGATCAGGGGTTACAACGGATTCCTATAAAGAGCTGGTTAAGACTCATTTTAATAGTCTTACCATGGAAAATGAGATGAAACCGGATTCCCTTCTTGATTACAATACCTGTAAATCAGATCCGGTGAAATACAATGAAAATCCTGCCATTAGTCTTGCGAGAGCAGAGGCTGGATTAAAATTTGCCAAGGAGAATGGCCTCAAGATGAGAGGTCATACCCTGGTATGGCATAGTCAGACACCAAGATGGTTCTTCACCGAAGGCTATTCCTTCGAAGCGGATGCACCCTCCGTTAGTAGAGAGCTGATGCTGATACGTATGGAGAATTATATCCGACAGGTTATGGAATATGTTCAGACGAATTACCCTGACGTAATCTATGCCTGGGATGTAGTCAATGAAGCGATCAATCCCGGAGACGGTCACATCGACGGACTTCGCACCGAGAGCCTATGGTATCAGGTGGTAGGAGAGGATTATATCGAGAGAGCCTTTGAATATGCTAGAAAGTATGCTGCACCCGGAGTGAAATTATTCTATAATGATTACAATACCGAGGAATCAGCAAAGGTGGTATTCATCAGTAAGCTTGCTAAGAAGCTCATTGATCAGGGAACGATTGATGGTATCGGTATGCAGACCCATATCACGATGGATTCTCCCTCCTTAACGGATATTGATAGCTCGGTTAGGACTTATGCTAAGCTTGATTTGGAGCTTCAGGTTACCGAGCTGGATATGTATACAACATTGAATACAGAGGAAGAATTGCAAGCTCAGGCTACGAGATATAAGAGACTGTTCCTCTACTTTAAGAAATGGAAGGAATCCGGAATTAAATTAACCAGTGTAACCTTCTGGGGGACTACGGATGATAGATCCTGGCTCAACAAGGGTAATTTGCCCTGCTATCCCTTGTTGTTTGATAAGAATCTGGAGAAGAAGCCGGCATACGATGGTGTGCTTGGGCATCCCGATATTGCATTATATTAGATTTGAAATAAGCTGTTACGAGGTACGCCAAAAGCTGCCAAAGTAACAGCTTTTTTATTCATGACAAGTGAATTGATTGATCATTTCATCTTGATTTTGCTAATCATTTCTTTCGTTGGAGGATATCATAAGCCTGAATTGAAGAGACTATAGTCTATAGTTAGACTATAGTCTTACCAGGTATTTACGATTATTTACTTTACATTTGATATCAAATAATCTATGATAAAATGGACTGTGAGGATATCACAATTGAGGGAAAGGTAGGAAAACATTATGAATATAGGCCTATTTTCAGAGACCTATTATCCTGAAATCAACGGGGTTGCGACCTCTGTTTATATGTTGAAAAATGAGCTGGAGAAGTGTGGGCATAATGTGTATGTGTTTACCACCACAACGCCGGGAGCACCGGAGCACGAGCACAATGTCTTCCGAGTACCCAGCATTCCGTTTATCTTTATCACTGAGCGACGGGTAGGAGTATTCTATCAGCCTAAGCTGGCACACATTATTAAGAAATTGAATCTGGATATCATCCATACGCATACAGAATTTTCCCTTGGTATTTTTGGGCGTATCATGGCCAGGGAATTAAAACTTCCGGTTGTCCATACCTATCATACGATTTATGAGGACTATACCCATTATTTAACCCATTTTAAAGCACTGGACCGAAGAGCAAAAGCTTTTGCCCGCACCTATACCAAGGTCTGTTGCAATACAGTTGAGCAGGTAGTGGTTCCTACTGAGAAGACTAAAAGTCTATTGATGGCTTACAGCGTGCATAAGGATATCACGGTAGTACCGACAGGGATAGATTTAAGTAAATTCGAAAAGAGCAAGTACTCAGAACAAGAAGTGGTGGAATTAAAACAAAGCTATGGGATTAAGCCTGGGGATAAGGTCATGTTGTATATCGGAAGGGTATCCCAGGAGAAAAATATTGAGGAGATCATTGCCGCTATGCCGGAATATATGGCGAAGCGGGAACAGGTAAAATTCGTGATCATTGGAAGTGGACCGGCACTTGAGAAGCTTCAGGAAATGGTAACAGAACTTGGCTTGACAAACCGTTTTGTATTCACTGGGTCAAGACCCTGGGATACCATTGGGTTATATTATCAGCTGGGAGATGTATTCGTAAGTGCCTCACAGAGCGAGACGCAGGGCCTTACCTATATCGAGGCGATGGCTTCCGGACTTCCGGTGGTAGCGAAGGAGGATAAGTGTCTGGAGGATATTCTGGAGCAAGGCGTAAACGGTTATTCTTTCACAGATACGGTTGGGCTTTATCATGGATTGGATCAAGTGCTGTTCGAGGACAAGGTGACGAATTACAGCGAGAATGCAGTTGACAAGGTGAAGACATATTCCCTTGAGGAATTTGCGGGGCAGATAGAAAACGTATATCAGCATGTAATGTCCAGAGACAGAGTATTCTGTAGACGCCCTGATTATGATACAAAGAAGATAAAAGGCTTCGGGATGAAATAAAGGGATAGAAGGAAGCGAGGATTAGGAGGTTGGGTATTATGAAACAAGTTGAAGTGGCTGTAGAGTTTGAACCGGCGTCTGAAGAGGAGCAGATTAAAATTGTTGCTGTTCTTGCAAGAGAAATCTGGCATGAACACTATGAGGCAATCATTGGTAAGGAACAGGTCGAATATATGGTGGAATGCTTCCAATCAGAGAAGGCTATTGCGGATCAGATTAACAGCGCCGGTTATGAGTATTATTTGCTTAAGAGCTCAGAGGGCTATAACGGCTATTTCTCCTACCGTAAAGAGGAGAAGGAACTCTTCTTAAGCAAGCTATATATTGCGAAGCGTTATCGTGGCAGAGGTTATGCACGTAAAGCATTGGAACTGATTGAACAGACCTGTAGGAGCAATTGTTTGACTAAGATTCGGCTCACAGTGAACCGCAATAATGAGAACAGCATCAAGACTTATGAACGTTTTGGTTTTGACAAGGCAGGTACCCAGGTAGCAGACATCGGCGGGGGCTTTGTCATGGATGATTATATCATGGAAAAGACGTTATAAGGCCTGTTACTGACTTATTAATACCATATATTTCATTGTAAGAAAATATTAAACAATTGGACATGATTTTGACAATAACTTTATGATATGATACTATATATAGTAGTGTGAATTAATAAAAAGCATTAATTCACACTTCAAAGTTTGTATCTACGAAACCAAAGTGATAAGGATGGCATGGCACAAACTATTCCAAAGGACAGGCATGTTATGTTAGTATTTTTTCATCCCTGT
>JAQZBA010000339.1 GCA_029239365.1 Herbinix sp.
ATCCATCCCGGTCAACTGACATATCATTGTCTGATATTCGAAGATGGATTGTAGGATACCCTGACTGATCTCTGCCTGATAGGGTGTATACGCGGTGACAAACTCCTCCTTCGAAGTAATCTGACTTACGATAGAAGGAATATAGTGATGATATGCACCGGCTCCACGGAAGATGGAACCAAATACTTTATTCTTTGCTGCAATCCCCGTCACGGTTCTTCTGACCTCGAACTCGGATAAGCCCTTCTTCAGCTTAAGCGGTTCCTCCAGATAGACCTCCTTCGGTATTGCTCGAAATAACTCCTTGAAGCTCTGTACGCCAATGGCGTTTAGCATTTCTTGTTGTTCTTGTAACGTATTAGGTACATACGTGCCCATACTGCTACCCCCTTATGAATTAAGTTCTTTGTATTCCTTCTCCGATAATAGATCTGATTGATCTGTGATCTCCTCAACCTCGATGAACCATGCATCATAAGCATCGGAATTAATTAATTCCGGATGATCTAAGAGCTCTTCATTGATTGCCTTCACTACCCCTGTTACCGGGCTATAGATACTGGATACTGCCTTTACCGACTCTACATCAGCGAATTCCTCGCCGGCTGCTATCTCGTCGCCTACCTCAGGCAGATTTACGAATACCAAGTCGCCTAACTCCTTTTGCGCATAATCGGAAATGCCTACTTTCGCTGTTGTAGCATTGCTAAACTGTACCCACTCGTGGGATTTTGAGAACAAGTATTCCTTCATATTAAATTAACCTCCGAATTATAATTTTTGTGTCCAGCTATATGAAACACCTTAGTAACTTACCTAGAAACCATTCGCGAACTTTACGCGATACAGCTATTGTTTATGATACCTGTTTAGATTAAGAACAATTCATTTTGCTTTACTTAGAGACTTTTGCAATCATTATCTAGGAGATAACATCTCACTTTTCACGTTTATAGAAGGGTAATGCAACAACTTCCGCTGCAATTCTTCTTCCTCTTACGTCAACCTCCACCTGAGTTCCCAGCGCATTATACGCGATATCAACCAAGGCCATAGCGATGGGCCTGCCCAGATAAGGACAATGGGTTCCCGAGGTGGTAACACCGATCTGTTCATTATTAATGTATACCGGACACGCCTCTCTTGCGATTCCTCTACCGGTAATATTCAGCCCAACTCTTGCTTTCTTCGCTTCGCCTCTGGATAGAATACCCTCCTTACCGATAAATTCTGCTTTCTCCAGCTTCACTGCAAATCCCAGGCCAGTCTCCAGTGGAGATATGCTATCATCCATCTCATGACCATAGAGAGGCATCGCCGCTTCCAGGCGCAGGGTGTCTCTTGCACCCAGTCCACAGGGAATTAATAAGAAGTCCTCCGTTGCATCTGCTTTCTTGCAATTGCCATCAAGATCATAATTACCTGCCTCTAATAACACCTGCCACAGCTTCGCTGCATCTTCATTCTTACAATACAGCTCATAGCCATCTTCTCCGGTATAACCGGTCCGAGACACAAGGCAGTTAATTCCCGCTACGTTAACGTCCTCCTTGAAGCTGTAATATTTGACTGGTAGCTTCTCATCTTCTGTTAGCTTACATAGGATCTCCTTGGATCTCGGTCCCTGTAGCGCTAATTGTGAGAGATCATCCGAGACATCAATGAATTCCACATCACCGATCAGATGGGCTTTCATCCAGTCCACATCTTTAAAACGATTCGCCGCATTAATAACGATCAGATACTCCTGTGAATTCTTCTGATACACCAGAAGATCATCAACGACTCCACCGCTCTCATTACACATGGGACTGTATTTGACCTGTCCGTCATACATACTTCCGCAGTCATTACTTACCAGTAATTGTACATTCTTCAGAGCATCCTGCCCTTTCAGAAGTACTTCGCCCATGTGGGACACATCAAATAATCCGGCAGACGTTCTTACCGCCATATGCTCTGTGATTACTCCTGTTTCATACTGCACCGGTAGCAGATACCCGGCAAAGGGAACAATCTTTCCTGCTGCCTTAACATGACAGTCATAAAGGTGAGTTTTCCTTTCCATTGTAACCTCCCATTCTGTTTTTCCTAATCTTATTCATCGTCAGATATTCCTATCCTAATCGCTTAGCTGTTGAGCAACCGGAAGAAGTGCGCAATAAAAAAAGACGTACTGAATAAATCAATACGCCTCTGTTGGTTTACCTGAAAGATTCTCCCCTGCTTTCTCGAAAAAGAGAAACAGAAAATTGCTTCTTCGGTGCCGAATCGCTTTCCAGAGTATCGTCCAGACCTGGTCCCTTTTGCCTGAGAGTTTTCGCATTCCCCTTCGGCGCTACCTTTCCTACAGTAGTCTCTCCCAAATCCTTCATCCGAACTTTATTCCTGTAACTTCACAGGTGCTTTGCATAAGAATATTATAGTATTTTGACTGCGCAAAGTCAATCCCCGGTTCCTCATATCATAGTATGTTATATCCGAACGCATGATAAAATTCAGTAATCCCATCTCTAATGAACAAGTCTTACAAATATGATCTGTAAGGAACTTCTGTTTTCTCCTGTCATATAATACTGTATAAGCAAGAATGGAGGAAACACCTATGGGCGAACTACTCAAAATTGATCACCTCAGCTACACTTATCATAGTCTCGAAGGCGAAACACCGGCATTATTCGATGTTTCTTTTCATGTGAAGGAGGGGGAATTCTTAAGCATCGTAGGGCCAAGCGGTTGCGGCAAATCGACCCTGCTCTCGTTGGTTGCAGGATTGATCGAGCCCAGCAGCGGTTTTATATATATCAATGGAAAGGACATAAAATCCTCCGGTAAAAACATTGGTTATATGCTTCAAAGGGACCAGCTGCTTGATTGGCGAAACACCCTTAAGAATGTCACCTTGGGTCTGGAAATACAGCATAAGCTGTCAGATAACAGCTATGTTCAAATAAATGAGCTGCTAAATACGTATGGCCTGATTACCTTCCAAAACTCCTACCCCTCGAAACTCTCCGGAGGTATGAGACAGAGAGCAGCCTTAATCCGTACCCTACTCCTGGAACCGGATATTCTTCTGTTGGATGAACCCTTTTCTGCCCTGGATTATCAGACGCGACTGGAGGTTGCAGATGATATCTGGGGTATTATTCGTAAGGAGAAGAAAACAGCGATTTTGATTACCCACGACATCGCCGAAGCCATCAGTATGGCAGATCGGGTCATCGTATTATCCTCACGACCCGGAACTGTGCGAAAGGTATTCGATATTAAGTTATCTGTTGATAATCGTACACCTTTCACAAGTAGAAGCGCTCCAGAATTTCAGGCGTATTTTAATCTTATATGGAAGGAGTTAACCCGCCATGAGCAGGAAGAATAGGCATGTGGAAGGTATGGGCATGAATATCTCCGCTGCTCAACAGGATTATGTCAGAAAGCATAAAGTACATCTTCGATGGGTGCGATTCTATCAGATTCTTATTCTGGTAAGCTTTATTGCTGCCTGGGAGATTACCGCAAGGCTAGGAATTCTTAATTCCTTCGTATTCTCCAGCCCCTCAAGAGTAATTCGTACAATTCTGCAGATGACAGCTACCGGTCAACTACTCTATCATATAGGTATTACTCTGATAGAGACCCTGGGAAGCTTCTTCCTAGTTAATGTGTTGGGAATTCTGATTGCAATCATCCTGTGGTGGAATAGTAGTGTCTCCAAAGTATTAGAGCCATATCTAATCGTACTGAACAGCTTACCCAAATCAGCCTTAGCTCCGGTGTTCATCGTATGGTTGGGCAATAATATGAAGACCATCATCGTTGCCGCTGTATCGGTTGCGATCTTCGGTACAGTCATTAACCTATACTCGAATTTCCGTGAAGTGGAGGAGGATAAGATTAAGTTGATCTATACCCTAGGCGGACGGAAGAAGGATGTACTCTTTAAAGTTGTCCTACCAAGTAATATTCCTTCCATCATCAGTCAGATGAAGGTAAATATCGGTCTCTCCCTGGTAGGTGTAATCATTGGTGAATTCCTCGCTGCCAGAGCAGGCCTTGGTTATCTTATCATCTACGGCAGCCAAGTATTTAAGCTGGATTGGGTAATTATGTCGATTGTGATTCTTTGTATTGTCGCAACCGGATTATATAAGCTATTGACCTATTTTGAGAAGAAGGTTTCAAGACAACAGAGATCCTAACAGCACGGAATATGACGAATGGCTTTTGCAGATATCACATCCGCAAAAGCCATTT
>JAQZBA010000340.1 GCA_029239365.1 Herbinix sp.
GCTAATTAAGATAAAGACTTAGTCAAGTGCATCAGTCATCGGAACTTTGGTGTCTGCATGCACTTAACTCATGCACATATATTCACTCTTTGGTTTCGCAGGCATAAACTTCTAGGTGTGAAAGTTGCTTTCTGTTTTCACACCATACTCATATGTGAAAGTTATAATTGCTTGTCTTAGGACATATAATTATTTGTCCTTCAACAATTACCGGAGTGTGAGTAAAACATGGGTCGAGCATGGCATACTATAAGACATAGGATAAAAGGTCATTCTTATTTTTATTCCTTTCGCATTATTATTCTGCTTATGCTTCCTGTTATCTTTATAACAGGATTTGAAATGGAATTATTATCAACGCAGCTTTTCCTGCGTAAATTAGAGAGTAACGGGATTAATTATGATGCTTTTCGTGAATTGAAACTTGCTGAGGACACCTTACAGCAGGCTCAAAAGAGAATAGAAGAACTTCAAGAAGAGCATCCCCGTCTGGATCAGGGAGATGGGATAGATGATAACGCTTATCTGACCTTCAGTATGCTGGCTGCATCCTTTGATCTATATGACAATAAGCTTGTGAATGAAGAGCTTTTTCTGAAAGGCATGAAACGGATTGGTGCAACCCAGGGTTATCGGAGGCTGTACCGTTATTATAATGCCATTCTCGGAGATATCGAGTATTTTCCGATCCCTCGGATTGAAGGGGATACAGAAGATGTCAGCTATATTGATACCTGGAGCAATCTTCGAAGCTACGGAGGAAGTCGAAGACACGAAGGCTGTGATATTATGGCAAAGAATAATATTCGTGGTTATTACCCGGTCATTAGCATCACCGAAGGCGTGATAGAGAAGATGGGATGGCTGGAACAGGGAGGATATCGAATCGGGATACGTTCCCCCTCCGGAGGATATTTTTATTATGCTCATCTCAATTCCTATTCAGCTGAACTTCAGATAGGAGATACGGTCATAGCAGGTCAGCTACTAGGCTTTATGGGAGACAGTGGTTATGGCAGCGAAGGAACAGTAGGGCAATTCGATGTTCACCTGCATCTGGGAATTTATATTGAAACTAGTGCCGGTGAGCTCAGTGTTAATCCGTATTATGTATTAAAAATACTGGAGAAAAATAGACCAACCTACCAAAGTTTGCCCTAAAAACTGCAATGAGCTGGCTCTTGGAATAAATATCTTTTATATTTATGGATAGATGTGGTATACTAGTTAGCATAATGCGTCTGAAAACCGGATGCGATTTACAAGGATGGAATATTTATGGAAATATATTTGGACAATTCAGCAACGACCAAGGTAACCGAAGGTGTCAGAGATAAGCTGATGCAGGCACTCTATGAGGATTATGGCAATCCATCCTCCATGCACAGACTAGGTGTGAAAGCAGAGCAGTATATGAAAGAAGCTGCGGCGATCCTTGCATCAAGCCTGAAGGTGGAGCCTAAGGAAATTATCTTCACCTCAGGAGGAACCGAAGCAAACAATCTGGCCTTGATTGGGACAGCCTTAGCAAATAAACGACGTGGAAATCATATTATAACAACAAGAATCGAACATCCTTCCGTTCATCAGACATTAGTTCATCTGGAGGAGTTGGGATTTGATATTAGCTTTGCACCGGTGGATGCCTCCGGCAAATTGATCAAAGAGAAATTATTCGAACTTGTGAGAGAAGATACACTCATGGTATCTATGATGTATGTGAATAATGAGATTGGTGCGGTACAAGATATAACAGAACTGGCTACTGAACTGAAAAATATGAAAAAGGATCTTATCCTACACGTTGATGCTGTACAAGCCTTTGGTAAATACCGCATCTATCCGAAGAGGATAGGAATTGATCTCTTGTCCATCAGTGGACATAAGATTCATGGTCCTAAGGGTATTGGAGCTCTCTATGTTAGTGATAAAGTGCGAATCAATCCGGTTGTCTTCGGTGGTGGACATCAGAAGGGAATGCGTTCCGGAACTGAGAATGTGCCGGGAATTGCTGGTTTGGGACAAGCTGTAGATGAATTATATAGGGATTTTGATGCAAAAATTGAGAGAATGTATCTTCTAAAGCAAAAATTTCTTCGTGAAATCAATCAGCTTGAGGATATTACCATCAACGGAATACCCATGGGATGTGCTCCGGATTTTGCGATGGAGCAGTTGAAGCAAACTGCACCTCATATTATGAGCATCAGCTTCCAAGGTGTGCGCAGCGAAGTATTCCTACATGCTCTAGAGGATAAAGGAATCTATGTGTCCTCCGGCTCCGCTTGTAGCTCCCATCATCCAACACCCAGTATGACGTTGACGGCGATTGGAATGGATAAAAACCTGATGGATTCCACACTTCGGTTCTCTATGTCCGGTATGACAACAGAGGATGAGATTGATTTTACAATAGAACAGATTAAGGAACTATTACCGACACTACGAAGATATACCCGTAAGAGATAATCATAAGGTTGAGTTAATCCTAGCGGTACAATGCTTTGATGAAGCATTCGTGTTAAATGTTCTTATGAATAATAGGGTAATATGAGATACAATATGATATGACGTGCCAAGCACGTAGATGGAGGATCAATGTTTAAAGCATTTTTGATAAAATATGCAGAAATAGGGTTAAAGGGTAATAATCGTTACATTTTTGAAAATGCCCTGCGTGACCGCATTAAGGACGCATTAAATTCTCTTGGTGAATATGAGGTAGGTAAGGAACAGGGAAGAATATTTGTAGAATGCCCGGAGGTCTATGATTACGAGGAGACAGTGTCTGCTCTCAAGAAGGTATTTGGTATTTCCTCCATTTGTCCGGTTGCAGTAATTGAAAGCTCGGAGTGGGAACCACTAACCAAGGGAGTCGGAGATTATGTAGAGATGATGTATCCGGATCGCAACTTTACCTTTAAGGTGGAAGCAAAGCGTGCAGACAAGAATTATCAATATACTTCCCCGGAGATATGTATTGAGATGGGCGCTTACTTATTAAAGCGTTTTCCTGAATTAAAGGTGGATGTGCATGAGCCTTCCGTAAGAGTTACCGTAGAAGTTCGAACCAAGTGCTATGTATATTCGATTATTATACCGGGTCTGGGTGGAATGCCTGTCGGTTGCAATGGCAAGGCGATGCTTCTGCTATCCGGTGGTATCGATAGTCCCGTTGCCGGCTATATGCTCTCTAAGAGAGGAGTATCAATTGCTGCGACCTATTTTCATGCTCCACCGTATACCAGCGACAGGGCAAAGCAGAAGGTAGTAGATCTGGCAGGGAAAATCTCAAAGTATACCGGTCCTGTGAAGCTATTTGTCGTTAATTTCACAGATATTCAACTTTATATCTATGACCAATGCCCTCATGAAGAGCTGACAATAATCATGAGAAGATATATGATGAAGATTGCTGAGAGATTAGCAGAACAGGAAAGCTGCCTTGGAATGATTACTGGAGAGAGTCTCGGTCAGGTTGCAAGTCAGACGATGCAAGGTTTAGCTGCTACCAATGAGGTATGCAAGATGCCCGTATATCGACCTCTGATTGCGTTTGACAAAAAAGATATTGTGGAAATAGCGAAGGAAATTGATACCTTTGAGACCTCGATCCAGCCCTTTGAAGACTGCTGTACCATCTTTGTTGCAAAGCATCCGGTAACGAAGCCAAGCCTCAAGGTAATTAAAAGATCCGAAGAGAAATTGGAAGAGAAGATAAATGAAATGATTGAGACGGCACTCAGTACGGTAGAAATTATCAATGTAAAATAATTCAGCAAGCTGAATTTTAGATAATATAATAGTGAATTCCATCCGAAATTCACTATTATATTATTGGGTATTGATAAAGATTCGGACAAATGCAGAATACGATTATGACAGAACAAAGTGTCAGCATGCTGACACTTTCGCGCCTGAGCGGGTTGCGAAGCAACTACTTCCTATCCGCGAAGTGCGCACCCTTAGCGGAGCGATTTTTATTGTATAGGACGCAATTTCCTATACAATAAAAATAGAGGTTGTCTTTTCAGACAACCTCTATATAAACACTTGATTATTCTACAATGTAAGGCTTTAAGATTGCAAGGATGCTCTCCATGTTTTCCTCGCTATGAACATTTAAATCAATGCTTTTTGATAAGTCAAGGCTGAAAATACCCATAATGGATTTTGCATCTATAACGTATCTACCGGAAACCAAGTCAAAATCGGAATCAAATTTTGTCACGTCA
>JAQZBA010000341.1 GCA_029239365.1 Herbinix sp.
CGTTGGATTGGTGCGTTGTATGATGAATATATCAGTAATTTGAAGCATCGAGATACTTCCATTGATCTGCTAATGAAGTTAATCCTTATTAAAATCAGCGAATTCATGAATGAAGACGCGCCAGGTAATAGCTTTCTATCCTATTATGAGGTTTTACAAAAACTGCGGAAAGATATCTATAATAATCCGGATAAGAACTGGTCGGTAAAAGATATGGCGAGATTCTGCAACATCAGCCCCTCCTATCTGCAAACCTTATACAAACAGGCTTATCAAACTACCTGTATCAATGATGTGATTAACAGTAAAATACAGTTTTCCAAAGTGCTGTTGGTCAAAACTAATCATACGATCAAGGAAATTGCCTCCCAATGTGGGTATCATAATTACGAGTTCTTCATGCGCCAATTCAAGAAATATAACCATTGTACCCCGAGTGAATACCGGGAAAAGCACACAGCACCAAGGGTACTTCGTAGCTAATGGACCATTTCTTGCATTTTTAACCGTAACAGGCTATAATAAATAATCATACCACCTTGAAAGGATTCGATTATGTCAAAAGTAAAGCGCGTAGCTGCGATTATAGCTATTATCCTTATTGTCTCTATGTACCTCGTTTCATTCGTATCAGCAATCTTTGCGAAGGAAAATGCTTACGGTTTATTCATGGCAAGTATTTTCTGTACCGTTGTTATCCCGATTATGATGTACTTGTTTATCTGGGTTTATAAAATGGTACACAAGAAGGATGAGACTGAGGAATAAGATCCCTTGCTTAAAATATAGAAGAAAATAAACAAGCTCCTGATAAGGATTCATTATCCCTACAGGAGCCTTATTTTGAATATCATTTAATATTCACTTAAAAGTAGTTGTTTTTATCGGAGGCCATTCTTATCTTCGCCTTTGATCTTCTTAAAATATTCCTGTATCTGAACTTCATATCCATTATCGGAGGGGATATAGAATTTCCTATCCTTGATTTCATCAGGCAAATACTGTTGCTTAACATAATGATTCTCATAATTATGAGCATACTGATAGCCCAGCCCGTGACCCAACTTTGCTGCTCCTTTGTAATGTGCATCCATTAGGTATGCCGGTATGGTAGCAGTCGTCTCCTTCTCCACTACTGTGGTCGCCTCATCAATTGCACAGATTGCAGAATTACTCTTCGGTGCGCAAGCTACATAAGCCGCTGCCTGAGCAAGTACGATCCTTGCTTCGGGCATACCAAGGCGTTCCACCGCCAGTGCTGCACTGGTTGCAACTACCAAAGCGTTAGGATCGGCATTGGATACATCCTCGGCTGCACAAATCATTATTCTTCGTGCTATAAAGGCCACTTCTTCACCTGCATACAGCATTCTTGCCAGGTAATAGATAGCAGCATCCGGATCAGAACCTCTCATGCTCTTAATAAAGGCTGAAATAGTATCATAATGGTTATCACCATTCTTGTCATATCTTAGAACTCTCTTTTGAATACATTCCGAAGCAACCGGTAAAGTAATATGAATCGTTCCATCCTCTGAACGTTCCGTCGTAAGTATACCAATCTCAATTGCATTGAGCGCTGCTCTCGCATCACCGTTAGCAATATCGGCCAGAAACTCTAGCGCCTCCTCATCGATTACCGCTTTATATGCACCCATTCCACGGTCTACATCATATACCGCTCGATGAAGTAATATCTTAATATCTTCTTTGTCCAGAGACTTAAGTTCAAATACGATGGAACGGGATAATAGCGCAGAATTCACTTCGAAATATGGATTCTCAGTCGTAGCACCGATTAAAACTATGGTACCATCCTCCACATAAGGGAGAAGATAATCCTGTTGCCCTTTATTAAAACGATGAATCTCATCGATAAATAAAATGGTTCGCTTACCATAGCTCCCAAGACTTTCCTTTGCTCCATCGACTACCGCTTCCATATCCTTCTTGCCTGCGGAGGTTGCATTAATCTGAGTAAAGTTGGAGCTGGTTGTATTAGCTATCACCTTTGCCAAGGTGGTCTTTCCGGTTCCCGGTGGTCCATAGAAGATAATCGAACTAATTTTATCCGCTTTTATAGCCCTGTACAGAAGTTTGTCCTTACCAATAATATGACTTTGACCTACAACCTCCTCTAAAGTTATGGGTCGCAATCTAGACGCAAGCGGAGACTCCTTCTTCATCGTATTATCTCTCATATAATCAAATAAATCCATATTCTCACCAACCTTTCCTTCCTATGACTTGAAAAATCTGATAGAATGTGCATAATAAAAAGATATAAAGTAATCGCTGTTGGAAACACAAGATTGTAGTTTCTATCGCAATTAATAAAGGAGCTTTCTATGAGAATACCAAAAGACCCCTATATACTGCTAAGCTATATCAACACCAAGTTAAGAGACGAATATCATAACCTGGAGGATCTATGTATCAGTTTAAACGTAGACCGGATAGAGTTAGAAACTGTTCTATCCGGTATCGACTATGCTTATGTCAGAGATTTGAACCGGTTTACTGCGGTTTTATAGCCCTCTTCAATGCTTTGTTCCGAAATCTCACCATTATTGCGGTCAGCAAAAGAAAACCAAGTGCTCCTGTGATAGCCCCGCAGCTATCCAACAGCACATCGCTAACCTGCCCACTTCTACCAGGCACAAAAGTTTGATGAAATTCATCGGTCATAGCATATACTGCTGTTATTAAGACAGAAAAGCCTAATTTTCCTCTGCTTCCAACCTTCCGGATTGTGAAATGGAAAACAAACGCAGCTGCCAAGAGCGCATATTCTATGAAATGTGCAGTTTTGCGCACGGCATGATCCAGCTCGGATAATACCTGACTTCGGACTAATTCTTCAAAGGAAACATCAGTAAAACTTTCGTATGCATTGATAAGGGTTTGAGATATCCTTAAACTGCTTTCTGCTGAGGTTATTGCTGGTTTTGCGGAAAAATAGAAGATAATAACCATGATAATAACCGCAGGCAACCAGGAGATAGATTTTAGTTTCATTGGAACCTCCCTCGGGTTTGCTACTTATTAATTGGTATCATAATACCATAATTAACACTAAATAAGCAATATCGCATTCTGAGATAATATGATCTGGTATTGATGAAGTATTTGTTCCTGCGGCCCTAAGTTTGCAGGTTGTATGAAAGGCATGGTTATCAATATGAAAGAAGCTTTTAAGACGATTTATATGGGTGGTTCCGGAGAATATAGCATGAAGAAATCCAGATTCATTGCAACCGTAGTCCCCGTAGAAACAGAAGATGCTGCCCTGGAGTTGATCGAAGCATTGAAGAAAAAGTATTGGGATGCAACACATAATTGTTCCGCTTATATCATTGGTACCGATCAGCCTCTGATGCGCTGCTCTGATGACGGAGAGCCTAGTAAAACAGCGGGTAGACCCATGCTTGATGTATTATTAGCTCATGAATTAACTAATCTTGTAGTCGTGGTAACTAGATATTTTGGCGGGACACTCCTAGGAACCGGTGGTTTGGTCAAAGCTTATCAATCCGCAACTCTGGAAGGTCTTAGCCAATGCAAAGTAATCACCAAAGAGCTTGGAATCCGTACTGTTCTGGCTACTGATTATAATCTGGTCGGTAAGCTTCAATATTATATCAGTCAGGAACAGCTCACTCTTCTTACCTCAGACTATACAGATATCGTTCGACTTGAAGTATTAGTCCCACCCAGCAGATTTCAAAGCTTTACAAAAAAAATTGCTGAACTCACAAACGGTTCAGCAATTCCTGATGAGCTAGGTAAGGTATACTTCACCATGATTGAAGGTAAAGTACACCTCTTCGATTCCTGCTTATAACCCTTGAGTTACAAGCTCGTCCACTATCTCAACCATTGAAATCGGTGTGACTTCAAATTGAAATAGTTTTTTTAAAATAAATACCACACTTTCCTTTGAAGTAGATATTCCGGCTACTTCATCCATTTCTACTGTTTCCCCCAGAAACTTCGAAATTTTGATCCCATAATAAGGGGTCAAGTGATCCTCTTCTGATACACTTTCCATAAGGCTATAATCCAGTTGCATGCTTTTTGTGTCTTCCAGCATAATGCGATTGCTAAAAAGTAGCTGTACCTGTTTCATAAAACATTACCCCCACATTCATTAAAAATAGAAAATTGCTGACAATTTTCATTATACACAGTAAATTTCCGTTGTCAAAGGCATATTTAGCGCACCATTTTATCAC
>JAQZBA010000017.1 GCA_029239365.1 Herbinix sp.
ATATACTTTAAAAAAATCTGTGCATGAGCAGGAAGAAAATTGTCTGCTACTTCAGCTCATTACTTTGCTTTCCAAGGATGCAAGCCCGGATTATTCTTCCGGTTATGACGATATTTATTCCATTGCTGGATATATCTGCGAGCATTACAATGAGCCCGCAGATCTGGGCAGCTTTGCAGCAATGGCACATTTAAGTAGAAGCCGCTTCTGCCATTTATTCGTTGAGCTCATTGGTTACTCACCCTATCATTATCTGCAAAGGATTCGAATGGATAAAGCTAAGGAACTGCTATTATTATCCAACCTGCAAATCAGTGAAATCGCAGAAAATATCGGGCTTACTGACCCTCTGTATTTCAGTCGTATTTTCAAAAAATATTATGGCCTATCACCGCTAAAATTTCGCCAATCCAGAGGAGGCGGCAAGACTTAGCCTCTTCCATCCATCGATATTCAAAACAATCCTCCTGCAAGGGACTCCTCCGGTCTATCCATGGGAGAAATCATCTTTACCGAGGAACCGCAACTTATCTTTCGCAATGCACCCTCCCACTATCATGATTTGATCAAAGAGCTGTCCTATACCTCTATGTCGGTAGCTTATGGAAATCGCCTAAAAAGTAAGTCTCTTATGAGTGACCTGCTTTTTAACCTTGCCTGCTTTTATCAGGAAAAGAATCTTGATACCGAATTATAAAAAAATTCTCCCCGCTGTTATTTATCTTGGGGAGAATTATGCGAATGACATTTCAACCGAGTATCTATCGGGGCTTTGTTTTCTAAGCCAGACCCATTTCAGGCGGTTATTCCAGGAGCAATTTGGAATGACACCAACCCAATATCGTAATGATCTGAGGACAAAAAAGCTTGTCAACTATTAAGCTCCGATAGTGGAAACATCAGTGAAATTTCCGAAAGGCTTGGTTTTGAAAGTATTTATTATTTCAGTAAGGTATTTAAAGAAGCAATCGGTCTTTCACCGATGAATTATAGAAAGAAATATCTGTAGGTATAAGTGATATCTTTTCCTCTTTACCGGACTGGGGGGAGTCCACAAAACACGAAGCAGGTATGTAATTACACTCTTAGCTTTACATCGGACCGCTCAAGAATATTCTGCAGCATCCGGATATCAACCTCGGCGAAAGAATGCTCACTCCTTGCTGCAAGTGCCGCAGCTGACCCAGCCGCTTCTCCGGTGACACAACAACAGGGAATTACCCTTGTAATATCCCATACATCATCATTTGATACAGAGATACAACGTCCTGCCACAACCAGATTTGAAACCTGGGAGGAGTACAGGCATCGATACGGTATCTGATACACCGGACCACGCTTTCGCCAGTCACCGGTGAGACCTATGCTGTCATCGAAACTCTTTCCTTCATCCTCGGAAGCCAGTTCATATTCTCCAATAATTTTTCGTGTCATACGTACCTGTAGAATGGTTGGGATATTCACCGGAACAATATCCTTCTGGATTTTTCGTCTTTCTAAAACATCCTCTAACATAATTTTATGACTATTAATTATAATTTTACTGTTTTCAACTGCATCCATTCCAGAATATGCTTTACCAATAATTTCTTCCTTCTCGCCACCGGCTGGTTCATCTACTGCTCCCAGCTTTCTTAGATTAAGCACACTATCTGCTAATCCATAATACCACGCTGCCTGTTTGTTCTCCTCGAAGCTTGTTGTCGGAACTTTGCTGAAATGGCATAAATCAGCATCACCGGTGCAATCCACGAAGGTCTTGGCATAAATACTGGACGAGCCTGATTTATTCACTATTTGGATACTTTTGATCGTTCGACCATCCTCCAAAAGCTCTGTTCCGGTAATCCAGGTATCATATAAAATATCAACCTTTTCCTTAATCAGAAGCTGTTCTGCTTCGATTGCAAACAAATTAGGATTATATTGAACAAAAAATCGATGCTTCTTTTTTTCTGCTAAGGTACCGTTTTCCAGCCATACCTTCGGATAATTTTCTTCATACCCATGCTTTATGCTGAGCCGGAGTAATTCCTCTCCGATACCGTATATGACCTGATTGCCCATACCATCGCAGAGAGGTAGAAATATTGTAATAAGTCCTAGCGTAGCAAGCCCACCGAGCACGCATTCCTTTTCGATCAACAGTACCTTTACACCGTTTCTGGCGGCGGATAAACCTGCAGATATTCCGGCTATTCCTCCACCTGCTACTACTACATCATACTCATCCATTTTCTTCATCTTTGAACCCTCATAACCTACCGATTTTTCTTGATAACATTTTCCACTGCCATTACCCAATCATGATCAGGATCATTCACACGGAAAAACCCTTGATGTTCACCTGCCATAAGCCACAGAAAGTAAGTGTTATAGCCCGGTGCTCCAACGGTAGTATGATATCCCTTCGGAAATTCCACCAGATCATCCTGTTTAACAACATAGCATTCATCAATTTCGCCATCCTTGGTGTAGAGACGTTGAATCGCAAAGCCCTGCTCCGGTTGAAACAGGAAGTAATAAATTTCCTCGAGAACGCCTTCCTTCGGCATATTATTCTGATCGTGCTTGTGGGGCGGAAAGCCAGCCCAGTTTCCGGGTGTCACAAATGCCTCTCCTATTGTTAAATTCTTTGCATTCGTGCTTGCATCAATGATAAAATGGGTATCCCTCTCCCATGGCTTCACACCGAGTATAGCGGATTTCACTTGCTCAGGTGTAATCAGCTGCGGCTGTGTATCCTCCTCTACCTTGGTGGCACAGACAGCGATTTTCACATTCTGGTTACTTGAGATATGAACTTTTTTATTTCTAGGCATATAGACACTATGTGCCTTTCCTTCGAATACAGAACGCCTTCCACCAACGTTTTTCCATACGATATCATCAAAAGCAAAATCGCACTGACCGCTTAATAAAATAAAAGCTGTTTCCTTATCCTGTGTTTCATATGTAATCTCGTCCCCGTAGGATAGTTCAATCATACCAAACTCCAATATTTTCAAGGAACTTTCTCCGATCTTACTGATTGAGGTATAACCAATTTTAGGTTCATAGGATTTTTTATAATTCATATACATACCTTCCTTTCTTGATAGCTTAAAAACCATTGTTCCAGGATATGTCTCCATTCACCAACAATCGCATAATCAGCGTATTGAAGGATTGGAGCCTTTGCATCCCTATTGATCGCAACAATATAATCCGAAGCATTCATCCCTACAAGATGGTGTACTGCCCCGCTGATTCCCACTGCAATATACAAGTTAGGCTTGACTGCAATTCCGGTCTGTCCAATCTGCCAGGTATAGGGTGCATAGCCGGCATCTACGGCTGCGCGGCTTGCTCCAACGCATCCTCCAATTTGCAGGGCTATCTCCCGTAAATATTCAAAGCCCTCACGGCTTCCTATCCCGACTCCCCCGGCAATAATAATTTTTGCTTCGGATAAGAGTTCACTGCTCTGTGCAGGCATGAAACCTGTTTTGGTGACCAAAGCATTAATCTCTATTGGAATTATGCTGACCTTCCCGGTACGCTTTTCTTGGAATGTCGGATCCTCTAATACCCCCGGTCGTACCGTTGCCATCTGGGGCCGAAGTTTATCACAGACAATCTCTGCAATAATGCTATCCCCTAAGGCAGGGCGCTTTTGAAGGAGCAGTCCACTTTCCTCCATCTTCAGGTCAATGCAATCTGCGGTAAGTCCCGTGCTCAGCAGAGCAGCAACCGCTGGTGCAATCGCTCTGCCTCTTACGGTTGCCTGAAATAAAACTGTACCTGGCCTATTCTCACGAAGAAGCGACGCCAGGGCATGCGCTATGGCTGCATCATCCGCTATCTTCTCCAGTCCCTGCAGAAGATATACCTCATCCGCTCCAGCCCTAATGCAATAATCCGGATCAGTTTCATATAACATTACTGCAAAAACCTTTCCAGCGCAAACCTCTGCCATAGAATGAGCCTTGGATAGTAATGCCAGATCATATTTTATCTGCTTATCTCCAATTACCCAAATATCATTTGATGTTATCATAATGGAACCTCTGCAATCAATTCACTCAACCTTGCAATACCCTCGTCTATGTTCTTTGCAATTGTCACATTGCGTATACCTTGGGGTTGGCCTGTAATTCTTCGGACTCGGGTCGGGGAACCCTTCAACCCGCATTCTTCCTTCTTTAATCCAAGCATCTCCCTGGATAAGGTTATAATCTGCATCCGTCTCGCTTTTTGAAGTCCCAGGATTGTTGCTAGTCTGAGCGGATAACTGTACTCACATAGAGACAGGATAGCCGGTGTCCCTAATTCTAATTCTTCGATTCCTTCCTCAAGTCGCCGGCTGCATACTATCTTACCCTGATTGAAATTAATCTTAGTAATATTCGTGACAAACGGAAGCTTTAAAAGTATTGCTAACTCCGGCGGCACCTGACCCGTTTCACCATCAATTGCTCGTCTGCCACAGAGTATTAAATCAAAATCCTCCAAATTATTCCCCAGACTATTCACTGCTACGGACAGAGTCCTTGCGGTTGCATAGGTATCTGCTCCTGCAAAGGCTTTATCCGTAATTAGTACGGCTCTGTCTACTCCACGAGCAAGCAGGGATCGTAATTCGTCATCTCCTGAAGGCTTACCCATGGTAATTACAGTGACAGATCCGTTTCCTTTCAGACGTAATGCAGCTTCCAGAGCTGCCTCATCGGCAGGATTGATAACTTGAACTACCCTATCCCGCTGCATCACATATTCCTGGTCCATTGTTAGATTCATTACCGAAGGAACCAATTTGATACAAACGATAATATTCATAAGCCTAACATGCCTGATCCAGTAAAACATAGAGGTCTTTGATCTGCTTAGCTGAAGGAACCTTAGCTCCCATTACATTCATTACCTGCGGCGAAACAACTACTAAGGTATCTGCTGTTGTTCGGTTGACATCTTCCCATCTGCCTTCGGCTGTCAAGGCTGCAAGCTCCGGAGCATAAGCTTTGAGCAGCTCACTGCCACAACATTTTGCCATTCTTCGGTTCAGGAACATCTCCTGCAGATTAAGTCCCATCGCCTTAATAATGTTACGGACAGGTTCGTGCTCATCCAGATCACGGGCAAGTCGCGAGTCATCGTGATAGGTAACCTCACCTGTAATCTTTTTCGGTACAAGCTTTCCTTCCTCAATCAGTCCTGCGATGAAAGAGGTCGCTGTCACAACGTCAGCATTAATCGTACAATTCCATTCCGGATAGCGTTGTTTCATCGTAGTAGCTTCATAGCTATCTAATACGACTACGGTTTTTGCGCCGGAGGTATTGATTGCATTGGCACAATCTTTTGCCTGAATACGTACTTCTTCTACAAAACCGATCAAATCACCAAGAAATGTTGCGGAAGCCGGTTCCTCTTCCAGTACAGTAAAGGGAATATCTGCTTTTTTCAAAAGGCTCATGATTGCTGTTACCAGGGTTGGCTGCTTGCATGCTGCGACTTCACCGATATAGAGTAATACCTCTGCTTTTGCTGCAGTACCGGTATACTTTGGCTTTTGTACACCATAGATATTTCCTGTATTACTGATGTTTGTTATGATTTCTTCCACTGCCTTTGGCAACAGATCTTCCACTGCTGCCATCGTACGTGCTTCCCGAATGAATATTGTAGGATCAAAGCCAGTTACACAGTCATTGGTACAGGAGCCGCATAGAACACATTCATACATTGCCTGTGCAATATCCTTATCAAATTTTTCGCCTCGATCTACCATGGAAAGCAGAAGAGCTTTTGCACGAGGTGTATTAACTTCCCTGCCGGTTGTTAATCCAACCGGACACAGATGACGGCACATCCAGCAAAAACGACATGCTTCTGTATGTTTTTTTGAATTTTGACTCATCATTGTACATTCCCCCTTTATAGACCTAGTTTGTATGGATTCATAATACCATTTGGATCAAGTGTTTTCTTTAGGCCTTCCAGCACTTGCATCGCTGGTCCATACTGTTCCTTCATAAGGCGCGACAGCTTCAGTCCAATTCCATGGTGATCATTTATCACTCCACCATTTTCCATTGCTGCACGTACGCCGGTATTCCAGATCTGGTTATGAAGGCGAATAGCTTCCTCTGGATCCTGCGGAGGATTATCCATAATAAAACGGTCATAGATCATGGTTCCCCATTCATACCAATGAGAGCAGTGTGCGATGAAGCGTACCCCAGGGAAATTACTCTCGATTGCATTTTTCATTGCCCAGTAGATTTTCTCTATATTCTTAAAGTCTGCTACCGTATCCATTGTACCAAACATCTGTGGAATTTCCATAATATTACCGGGATAGAAGAAGGTAATACGGTTTTCATACCACTTCTCTCCGTATTCGAAGCCCATGTCTTCTCCATCATATTTTGCAACAATATCTCTAACGATTTCCATCTCGATATCAACGATACGTTTGTCTCCCTCCAGTGCAAGGTTCATAAAGGAGCCCTTCTTTTCTACACCAATGATTTTCTTAATGATAGAAATTGTCTCCGCCTCATCATAAAGTCTCAAGATAGAGGGCTTAAGTTTTTGCATAATGTCACGGCCCGCTGAGAGACCTGCTGTCATATTGGGGAACATAAAGCCACGGAATTGTCTGTTTTCCGGCTGTTCAAAAAGTTTGAAGGTAGCCTTTGTGATAATACCCAATGTACCTTCCGAACCGATAAATATCTGATTAAGATCCGGACCTGCTGCATGCTTGGGCACAGGCAGAGTATTCATGATATCACCATTGGGAAGTACTATTTCCATATTAATGCACATATCATCAATTTTTCCGTATTTAGTTGACATAATACCAATTCCTCTATGGGCAAGAGCACCACCGATCGTTCCGCAGGTGAGGCAGGATGGAATATGCATTGTAGAGTAACCGTGTTCATTCGCCAGCCATTCCAGCTGTTGAAATATCATACCCGTCTCTGCTGTAATGGTTCTACTTTCTTCATCGAACTCAATCAGCTTATTCATTCGCTTCATATCTAAAATAATTCCCCCAGCCATAGGCAATGCGCCTCCCTGGGAACCGGAGCCTCCACCCCAGGTATGTACCGGTATTTTATAATAATTTGCTACTTTAAGGATTTTAGATATCTCCTGTGCCGTTCCCGGATGTAGGATATAATCTGCCTGCGGTGGGCGTTGTCCCTTATCTGCCCACATACGGCTGATCCAAAAATAATCTACTCCATATGTAATCTTATCACTTTCTCTGGTAGAGACATGCTCCACACCAACGATATCTTCTAGCTCGCTACGAACCATATCATTCATAAATGCATTACACTTCATTGTCTTACTCCCTTCCTGTTTCAATCAAATTGATTTCTAGGTTTTGGCCATATATTTTAGCTTTCGCACCTCTGTTGATTAATGCCGAATTGTCCTCATGCGCGAGTAACCATTTGTTCTTCGCAAACAGCAGCTCGTCCTCTTGATTAGCACCGTACTCATTCAAGGGTTTATTGGTATTGCGCGGCAAAACGACAATACAGGAAAACCCATTCTCAACCTCACAGGGGCAATAGTGTAGAGTAGTCGCATATACTTCAACCACATCACCCTTGTGCAAATAAAATCCTTTTACTTTATCAGATGAAATCCGATTATCCAACTCCATTTCACGCTGGTCTGCTAATAATAAAACCAAATCTGTGACTGCTATATTGATTTCACTGCTTTTATGATACTCCAAAGCATTTAAACGGTTATTATGTCCATGACAGATTCCGATCTGGGCATCCAGTTGTCCAAGGTACTGATTTCTTAGTATATCTGCATCCGGATGAGTATCCAGTTCCGGTATTGCAGGGAAGTACCGAATTCCCTCCTCCGGAATCGGAACCACCCTTTCACTCAATTGAATGAGTGCTTCCGGCTCAAAGGAATTGATTACTTTTCCATAGGGGCGAAAAGCTTCACTGTTAACTTCTTGTATATTAATCTGAGAATTCGCTTTCCTTAACTCTTCGAATCGGTTCATACGCTAAGTCCCTCTCTACTTTTTAAAAACTCAATCGCTTCTGCAAAGGTAGGTACACCTTCTCTAGCTCCCAGCTTTGTACATTTTAATGCCGATACTGCACTGGCAAAGCATGCACATTGGAAAGGTTCCATTCCTTTTATCAGACCTACAATAAAAGCTCCGTGGAATACATCTCCTGCGCCATTGGTATCTACTGCCTTTACCTGATAAGCCGGATAATGTATCAAACCATCTTCGCGATAGAGGATTCCGCCTGATTTGCCCTGAGTTATCACAAGGATTTCCGGTTGATATCGTTGCTGCAATACTTTAATCGCTTCCTCCGCAGTACTGCAGGCTGTTATCATAAGTGCAAATTCCTCGGAAGGAATTAAGATATCCACAAGGGGTAGTAATCTTTCGATTCCGGGATAGGTACCTCCCGCATCCAAACTTACCTTTACACCAAATTCATGTGCTTTCTTTGCTGCATAGATTGCTGCCTCCAATTGATGTCCATCCAGATGAAGAAGTTTCGCATTTTTTAGTGTTTCAAGATTGATTTCACTTTCCTCCACCGGAGGAAGGGTTCCCAGATTCCATACGCAGGTACGCGTTGCATTCAGCATATTTAAAAGTACAAATGAATTTGCCGAGATGTAGCCTTTCTTTTCTTTCATTTCTTCGGTACCAACCTGATATTTCGTAAACTCCTCCATGATAAGCTTACCATATATATCATCGCCCACCGTACCCATATAGGCTGAACTTACTCCTAGCTTTTTCATTGCCACTAAGGCAGTGGCACATGGACCTCCACCCTGTTGCTTCGTGATATTACTTCGTAATTTGGTATCTTCTTTCGGAAATCCTTCCGCTTGCATTAAGGTATCAAAAAGGACGGAACCAACGCCGATAACCTCATACATTTTTGCACACCCCCAGCAGATTTATCTTAGCTAATGCAAACTGCTTCACTGCCTCAATCGGTTCCTTCATAAATAGATCAACCGCGATAATATCACGGGATACTTCATAAACACTATCAAGGAAGGAGCAACACACATCGGTTCCAAAATTAATCTTTCGGATACCTGCATCAATCGCCATGCGAATCTGCTCATCCGGCACTCCGGAACCACCATGCAATACCAAAGGAATTTGTGTAGCCTCTTTAATCTCCTTGATTCTATTGATATCCAGTACCGGAGCCTGTTTATAATGGCCATGTGCCGTTCCAACCATAATTGCCAAAGCAGATATGCCTGTTTCTTTCACATATTGAACTGCTTCCTCCACTCTTGTATATTCACTCATGACAGAATCCTTGGTTGAACCGATATGCCCAAGTTCACCTTCGACACTGACCTCTACTTCTTTACACATCAGCACGACCTCTTTTGTCATTGCTATATTCTCAGCTAAGGAATGTGTGGAGGCATCGATCATAACTCCACTTACTCCATAGCGTAACGCACGTAATACTTCCGGTTTCCCTGCTCCATGGTCCAGGTGGAAGGCAGCCGGTGTAGGTAAGGATGCGATCATTTCCAGTATCATTGGAGTGAAATACCTTGAACTCGGATCGTCAAACAAACGGCTGTACATCTGAAAAATAACTGGCGCTCCGGTCTCCATTGCTGCATAATAAACTCCGATTGCTGTTTCGAGGTTATATACATTAAATGCAGGAATGGCACATTTTCTTTCTTCTCCTATGGCAAGGATTTGTTTTAAGTCTATTAGCATTATGCTTATCTCCTTTATATGTATCTTGATTATTATTTATGTTGCAACTTGGAAAATCCTATGGGACATTTCCCTTCAGTAAAACTATTGAACCGAGTCAGGATTGAGAAAAGGAATATATTTGCAGAATTCCTTTAACTCCTTTGTATAATCACCCTCAATCTCTGCCATATGGTGGATGTAAGGTCCTTCAATCAGTTTACGCTCCCACTTTGACAGATCATCAAATTTAGCCCACAGATAGGTTCCAAAGGTATAAGGTCCTTCTGCCGATTCACAGGTGCCGGACAATACGCTGTAACGTCCATCCTCTTGATCCATACGGGCAACGGTATATTTGCCTTCTTTCACCTCGAACCATTGGCGCATGTTAACTTCCTTTGCAACTGAGGAGGGTTTCTTCAAAGAATATGCAAATGGTCCACAATGCCATAATAATTCGACATTTTTATCCTCTGGATGACGAACCGTAAACTCTCCGAAGAAGGGAACCTTTTTGCCCAAAGACGCACAGGAAAGCAGTGCCATGGTTATTGCTCCGTGCATATCACTTTCACAGCTTATGATATAACCCATGTCTGCCAATATACTGTATGCAGTACAAGGCATAGCACCTACCGCCAGCTGCATTGCCGTCCAACATTCCGCCGATACTGCCTGCACTTGATATTCCTCGAAAATATCTTGATACAAGAGTACAAAGGCATAAATCTTCTTTAACAAAGGTGCTGTCAAATCATCCATAACATAGCGGTTTTCCAGCAATTTTGCTCCTGCTTCCAATTCTTCGTCACGTTCTGCAAGAATACGGTTATATTTATCAATAATAACGGCAAGATTAATCGGTATTACATGTATTCCAAATCTCTGAAGCAGTTCGCCTTCATTAAAGATAACGGAGCAAAAGGGCTTAGGGCGCATTCCCACCTGAGCAACCCTTAATCCACGGAAATTTTTGACCATACAAGATACAGAAACAAATCGGCGAAATCCCTCATGAAATAAGTAGTCCTCACAGGAGCAGTTTTCTATGTAGGAAAACGGAATATTGCAACGCTGTAATTGCCTACTTATGCCGAAAAGTCCGCATTGACTATCCGTAAAGCGCATTCCATCCGGTGCATATTCATCATCAAGCGGTCCCCATAGAAGCACCGGCTTGTTCAATGCACCTGCAACCTGGGCTGCTACCTCTTCATTTCCAAAATTGCAATTTATTATAAATATAGCATCTACCTTTTCTGTTTGGAACCGTTCGATCACCTTTAACGCATCGCTTTCATTATAGAGGACTTCAACATCATTGATTCCTTTTAAATCCACAAAAGTGATATTGTCTTCTCCTGCATATTTTTCCTCAATATATTCTACAATCCCTCTTCCCCGTACTTCTGCCTTTTCCCAGTTAAAGATACCTGGTCGAGCTGTTACATCCCGTCGGATCGGTAGAAGTCCTATTTTTACTTGATAGTTCAGCATGTCATATCCTCCTTCATATTACAATTCATTTATATTAACCCTTTACTGCACCTGCCATGATGCCGCTTACAACATGCTTTTGCATGCTGAGGTATAAAATTAAAATTGGTATCATTGCCATACCAAAAAATGCGAATGCCAGGTTCAATTCTGAAGTATTTTCATTAAAATATATTATCTGTGCCAGAGGAAGCGTTCTTGATTCCGGAGAACGTAGTAAAACAACTGCTGTATTATAGTCATTCCATACAAAAAGTGTATTAAGAACAAGTTGAGTTGCATTTACCGGCTTCATCAGGGGAAATACGATTTTCCAAAACGCTTGAAATCGGTTACACCCATCGATAGAGGCTGCTTCTTCCATATCACGTGGTACACTCTTAACAAAACCTGTCACTACCAGGATGCTAATTGAAATTTGCAATCCAGTTCGCGCTATAATAAATCCCAAATTCGTACTAATCAGACCAGTATTATAAATATTCAAGTACAGTGGAAGCATAATACATTGAAATGGTATTAATATCCCTGCAATGAACACCAAATACATTAATTGATAAAATTTTGCACTGTATCTGGCCAGAACGTAGGATGCCATCGAAGTAATCACCATAAGAAGCAAGACAGTTGGGATTGTATTCAATATACTGTTTTTGTATCCAATTAGAAATTGTTCATTTTCACTTATAACTGTAATAAAGTTTTGAATCGTAGGATTCTCCGGCAATGCCAGTCTATTATTTGTTATTTCCGTATGGTCTTTAATTGAATAATTGAAGCTGATATAAAAAGGTATAAGAACTACTAACATAATAATAATTACGACAACAATTTTAGATATTTTCAAAATCAGCTCTTTCATTTCTGAATTATTTAAGTTGAAGGAATCGTTTTTCATTAAGCTTCTACCTCCAATTTTCTAAACATCCGCGATACAGCAGTGGTCAATATAAGTAAAACCACAGTGGTTATGATGGCCGCAGCTTGACCCAGACCCGCTTTACTAAAACCGAATATATTATCATAAACATACATTGTTGTAGTTTTTGCCGCTTCCATATTTCGAGCTACTGCCATAGGATAATCGAATACTTTTAATCCCCACGCAAGAAGTAATGTTATGTTCGATGTGAATGCCGGTATCAATAGGGGAAGTGTTATGTGCTTAATCCGTTGGAAAGAGGAAGCCCCGTCTACTCTAGCAGCTTCATAATATTCAGTAGGTATGGATTGAAGGCCCGCAATATAAATAAGCATGCAGTAACCCATATCCCTCCAGATTGCTATTACGGCCATTCCACCGATTACTTGACTTGAACATCCCAATGGACTCATCACTTCGAAAAGTGAAGATATTATATCTGTATAAACATAGCTCCATACAATTGCTGCACCAACAAGAGAAACAGTAAATGGCATGAACATAACTGTTCTTACAATATTATTAAACCGCGATGATCTCCATAATATCATCGCCAAGAATAAACCCAATATATTGGCACCTAATAGATAAATAGCAGTAAATTTAAAAGTATTCAAAAATGTATCAAGAAAGTATTTATTAGTTAACAATGTTGTATAGTTTTTAAGACCAACAAAAATCATCTTATCGCTTATGATGCTTTTCCAGTTAGTTAAGGAGTATGGAATCCCTTGAAAAAATGGTATTAATACTACCGCAATATAGATTATTAGTGCTGGAAGCATGAACAACATGTTTCCCCCATGAATCCTCAAATTATAACGGGAAAATACCGGGTGTGTATGCTCTTGTTTCTTACGAGTTTTCGCCACCATATTTGTTTCTCCTTTTCTGTTAATATGCATACTAATTCGTATTTTAGCTGTCCGTAAATGCTACTTTTTACGGACAGCAAATTTAGGTGTCGTATTTTTTAGTGAGAATTAATAGCTTGTTGCAATAATATCATCGAAAAGGGCTTGCATATTGACCAAGCATTCATCCGGAGTCATGCCGCCCCCAGAAACGCAGCTTTCTGCGAATGAGGTAAGACTTTGTCTCCAAGCAGTTGTAAACTCACTGCTAAAAGGCTTAGTAAAATCGCCATAATGAGATATTGTTCCGCTACCCTTAATCTCTGCAATAGTCTTAATCAAAGGTAAAAGGTTATCCGAACTCACTCCTGTACACAGAGGTAATTGTGTATTTTCTGACCAGATGAGAGCACCGTCTGTTATCCAGAATTCCATGAACTTCAAAGCCATATCGGAGTATTCGCTATGAGGATTTACCATGAAAGCCTGATCGACCTGTACATTTAACTTTTGACTATTTGAATCATCAATCGGTGCTACGAAGAAATTGAACTCAAAATCTCCATCACCAATTTTTGCCACTAAATCGCCTACACTCCAGGAACCTGTATATAACATCGCACCTTGCCCTGCTACAAAAAGCTCCAAGGACTTATCCTGATTGTTTGACATGGCATCATCACGTGCCCACTGCATACGTTCCTGCCATACTTCAAGACCCTCTTTTATATAAGTGTAGTCAGTAACTTTCTTATCACCACTCATTAGTTGTTCAAATATATCATTATCACCATTTTGAAGCGCACGCGTCCATACAGTATTACGCATTTCAATATCACCGAATACTGCATCTGCGAATGCATGGATCCAAGGATCACGACCAGCCTCTTCCAGTTTTTTACATACCTCCATCAATTCTGTCTGAGTGGTAGGAACCTTCAATCCCAATTCATCAAACATCTTAACATTATAGAAAACACCCCATGTCTTAAAATCAATAGGGAACCCAAAAATCTTACCATCGCTTGAAACATCGCCTAAATCTCCGCTTGATAGGTTAAGACTATTAACAATTTCATTATCACTCAAATCCATTGCATAACCTTCGGTAATTAAGTCAGGATATAATCCAGGATTACCCATAATAACTTCAGGCTGTTCTCCAGAAGCTAATGCAGTAGAGAGTTGAGGGAAATAATCAGTTCCCTGATTATAGAAAAGATTTTCAAATGTTACATTTGGATACTTTTCTTGGAACTTCGCTTCAACTGCTTCCAAACCAGTCCTCTTTGTTTCCTGTGTCATATAATGGAACACCTGAATGACTGCTTCCTTATCTGTATCTTCTGCAATTGGTTCTGTTGTTGTCTCTGCTTTTGTTTCCGATTTTGCGTCGGTTGTTGTTTCTGTCTCTGTTTTGGTTGATATCTCATCAGTCTTATCCGATGAACATCCTGTCAAAATACCTGTCATCATAACTCCCACTAACATTAAAGCCCATAATTTTTTCATAACAAATCCTCCTTTTTATAATATATTCCAGACACTTATGTGCCAAAAATATTTCTACTAATAGGAACCCTTCTCTATTTTGTTGCATCAATTGGTTCTGCTTCCCGTGCCCAGTCCGGCCACTCAGCCACTTTCTTCTCTATAAAAGCCCACCGTACTGCATTGGTGATGACCAGCTGTACTTCCCTTTGATAATAAACTGGATAAGTTTCGTGTCCTGCCTGAAAATAAAAGATTCGTCCGGCACCCCTCGTCCAGCAGTTACCACTTCGAAAAATCTCTCCACCTTGCGTACTAGTTATAAAAATTTGCTCCTGCGGTTGTGGAATTTCAAAATACTCTACATAAGTCTCATCCATAGGGACTTCAAAATACTCCCCTGTCAAGCCATAAGTAATGGGATGTCCAGGTGCAAGAATCCAATACCTCTGTCGTTCATCTGCTTCTCTCCAGCGTAAACTTTGCGTCCGTGTGCCCATAAGCCGTGCAAATATTTTAGAAGCATGTGCGGAATGCAGTACAATCAGACCCATACCTTCCAATACCCGTTGCCAAACGCAATCTACGGCTTCATCCGAAAGCTCTCTCCAGTGCTTATGACTCCAAAATATAAGTACATCTGTCTGTTTCAATGTTCTCTTTGAAAGTCCCTGTTTAGCATCTGACATGACAGCGGTTGTAATCATCATATCCGGCTGTTTATTTAAGAAATCAGCAATCGCTCCTTCTATTCCAGTCGGATATATTTTCCTCATCTGTTCTTTTGCAAAAGGCAGCGGCTGATCTTCTGCCCAGATATGTACTCTTATCACAGCAACTTCTCCTACCTAATTTATAATGTTGACCCATCTTTTATCCTGGCTGGATTTAATACAGGCGTCAATAAATAAATTCGTGTACCATCCATCTTCAAAGGTTGCGTAAATTTGTTCTGATATCAAATAGCTTCCTGACCAAATGGATGTATAAAAGGCTAATATGTTATTACGAAGTGCCTCCGACCATCCCATAACATGACCGGGGGGAAGTGTAATATATGGGCCGGCAGAAGCCGTAGCCAGTTTGGAATTCATAAATACTTCACAATTTCCCTGTTCTCTTCTGTTAATGCATAATCGATCCGGCTGCTGTTGATGCCAGCTAAGTTCGCATTCTTCTCCATCTACCGTAACCAGTAAATCATTTTTATGGCCACAGGCTGCCTTAGAAGCCATCATCATACCTGGCGTGCCATCTGCCATTTGAAATAGAACTGATGTTGTATCATCTGAATGTATCGCTATTTCATCTCCCGTGACAGGATCAATACGCACTGGATGATGCGTCTGCATATCTGCCATTACCGACACAATCGGCTGGTTCATTACATATTTTACGGTATCTGCCCAGTGAGATCCAAGATCAGATATTGCCCTCGTCAGACTGGTTTCCGGTATTAACCTTTTTGAATAGTCTGTTTTTCTAGAATGGGATTCTTGAAGGTAATAGCCTCGTACGAACAGAGGGCGTCCACATTCTCCATTTTGTATGCGATCCTTCATTTCCTGCACGGCAGCGTTTAAGCGGTATTGATGATTTACTGCATGAGCAACTTTATGTTTAATAGCTAATTTCCAAAGTTCCTTTGCTGTATCCGCCTTAAGACTTAATGGCTTTTCTGAATAAATATGTTTACCAGCTTCTATGGCGGCACGGTTAATCTCATCGTGTAAATGATTCGGCGTACAATTATGTATTACATTAATTTGAGGATTCGTAATCATCTCATGCCAATCGGTATAAACAAGTTCAATACAAAATTTATCCTTTACTTCCTGAGAGAGGTTTTGATTTGATTCGCTAATCGCCATAATGTTTGCCCATGGTATTCTACGGATAGCATCTATATGCATCGCACCTATAAAGCCCACTCCGATTACTCCTATATTTAATAGATACATATCATTATCCCCCATCCGACATTCTAAATATTTATTCCTGATAGATCGGCGCTAGCGCATCGTGTATCTTTTTGTATCTTTGAAACTGTTTCTCGTATAATTTATGATTATTACTATTAGGACAGGTTACCGATTGCACCTTTACACAGCGATCTGCCGCCTCCTGAAAGCTTTCAAACCACCCGACACCAACACCTGCAAGCATTGCTGCTCCAAAGGAGGAATCATCCACTTCCGCTTTCTCAAGTGTCATACCCAATATGTCAGCCACAATTTGTCTCCAAAGAAGACTTTGTGCTCCTCCTCCAATAATTCTAATTCTTGTCATATTTAAATTTTCTTTTACCAAGGTATCAATACAATCCCTCAGAGAAAATGCGACTCCTTCTAAAACAGCACGTGTAAAATGAGCTTTGGTATGTCTGGAGCTAATTCCAACAAAGCTGGCCCGTAGACCGGAGTCATTATAGGGCGTAAGCTCTCCTTGCAGATATGGATGAAACATTAAACCCTCGCTTCCAGGTTCAATCATCGCTGCTTCTTTATTCAAAGCATCATATGGTTCCTTCCCAAGAACATCCCGAAACCAACGGTAACTGGCAGCGCAGCTGCTAGTCGCAGTACCTGGGTACCATAGGCCGGGCACCACATGGCGGTAATTAAACAGATAGGGGGATGGACGCTCCTCATCTGAGATCACGCATATTCTTCCCGCGGTAGCCAATTTGACTGTACTATGACCAATCTCTACGCTACCTGCTGCCAGCTGCTCTAAGGCTGTATCCGTTGTACCGATGTATACCGGTGTTCCCTCACAAAGTTCAAACTCTTTCGCTGCTTCCTCTGTAACATAACCTGCCCTATCAGTAGGTGCATAAACCTTCGGTAGCCATTCTATCGGAATATCTGCGATAGCACATAAGGTATCTGACCAGCTTTCCTTCCGAATATCATAAAGCATTGAACCCATAGCATCTATTCCGTCCGTGCCCAAGGTACCTGTAAGGCAGAAGCGAAGATAGTCTTTTGCAAACAGAAGATATCTGGTATTTGCCCAGACTTCCGGTCTGTTTATCCTGATCCACATCAACTGCGGCAAGGTCCAAACTGTAGTCGGAGTATTTAATGTTTCTTCAAGAATCGTATCATTTAAATTATTTTTAAGATACTTCACTTCGTGAACACTTCGTTGATCAGTCCATAGTATAGCATTCGCTAGTGGTACCAGGTCTTTATCCAGTAATACTGTCGTATGGGTAGCTGCGTCCGGCGCAATGGCAGCTATTTCATCCGCTTTAATTCCGGAGGACTTTAAAAGTTGGCTAACTCCTGTATGTAATGCTACTCTCCATGACTGAGGCATTTGTTCTGCCCAACCGACACAAGGATATATCGTTGGATATTCACACATACCTGTAGCAGCAATATTGCCGTCCTTTGTTAATAAGGTAAGTTTTACCGAACCACTGCCCAAATCTATTCCCAGCAGATATTTCTTCATAATTAGTAGAAGCACCTCCAAGCTAGTATTATTTTTATTTCTTACATGATTGCATTTTATCATATATGTAGTAATATTTCAATATATTATTTTATTTTATGTAGTTTATTTTTATATATATCAAGATCTTAGGAAAATACCCCGATTTTAAGCACTTAGATTTGTATTAACCGTAGGAATTGTACCGATATTATAAAATTATATTTCATTTCATTTCCTGATTATTCAGTTTCAAAAGTTTTTTATTGTAATTTTACTACATTAATGTTATGATATTACTATTCAACTAGCTGGATTAACAATATGTTTTGATTAAAGAACAGCGAAATCCAACAAGATCCTGCGAATTATTTGGCAACAAATAATAACTGGTATAAATTAAGAAGGAGTACACACATTTGGCTAACATAAAACTACCCTACGGAAAAACAATCCTAGAAACCGTTATACCTGATTACCGTATCAACAAAATTTTAGAATTAAAGGCTTATGGCTATGTTTCCAATATGTCAGAAACAGAATTAATCGATGAAGCTCTCGCCAATCCTATCGAATCCCCTCCACTGAAGGAGTTGGTTAAAGGGAAAAACAACATTGTCCTTATTGCCAGTGATCATACAAGACCAGTGCCCAGCAAATTAATAATGCCATCTCTATTAAAGGAAATCCATGAAGGAAATCCAGAGGCTAAACTAACTATATTAATTGCTACCGGCTTTCATCGTTTAACAACAAAAGAAGAATTAATTGACAAGTTCGGCGAAGTAATAGTAAACAACCCAGATATCCAGTTTATTATTCATGAAAGCGGAAAAACAGAGGATTTTGTAAATATCGGCATCTTGCCTTCTGGTGGTGAACTCATAATTAATCGTTATGCTGCTCAGGCAGATCTACTAATCTCGGAAGGTTTTATTGAACCTCATTTTTTTGCCGGCTTTTCCGGAGGCAGAAAAAGTGTATTACCCGGTATCTGTAGCCGCTCCACCGTAATGGCAAACCACTGTTCCGAATTCATTGCCGACCCTCACTCTCGTTCAGGTATACTGGAGGGAAACCCTCTTCACAAAGATATGCTATATGCCGCGGAAAAAGCAAAGCTTGCTTTTATTGTCAATGTCGTATTAGATAATAACAAAAAAGTCATTAAAGCCTTTGCAGGTCATTATAACGAAGCTCATCAAGTCGGCTGCGCTTTTGTCGAAGATTTATGTGGTGTGGATGCTTCTCCTGCTGACATAGTGATTTCAACTAACGGAGGCTATCCTCTTGACCAAAATGTATATCAAACGGTAAAAGGAATGGTCGCAGCAGAATTCAGCTGCAAACCAGGAGGCATAATTATCATGGTATCAAGTTGTGTATATGGCCATGGTGGACAGGATCTATATGATACCTTTACTAATGAAAAATCTTTGCAGGCAATTATGGATGATATTCTGGCAAGAAAACGCGGTGAAACAGTACCCGACCAGTGGGAATCACAGATTTTGTGTCGCATCCTGCTTAAACATAGGGTAATTATGGTAACCCAAGCGCCCGAAAAGCTCATCACCGATATGCAAATGGAGTACGCAAAGAATCTTCAGGAAGCTATTGCCAAAGCTGATACCTATTTAGGAAAAAGTGATAGTAAGATTACAATCATACCTGATGGTGTTTCTGTAATAGTAAGATAATAAAATTATCATAAAGAAAATCAAGAAAGGAGTTCTATGATATAAATCATTGTATTTGTATCATACGAGATTAATATGGCAACAAATGAAAGAGTACCGGCACTTTTATTAAAAATGAAGGCCTTTTATCCTTCCCTTAGCAAATCCGAGCAACAGGTAATTGATTATATCTACGAAAATCCAGAAAAGGTTATCTACCTTTCCGTTGCCGGTCTAGCCGAAAACAGCGGTGTCAGCGATGCAACTGTAATTCGTGCCTGCCGTAGTGTAGGTTTAGATGGATATCAGGATCTTAAGGTTACTCTTGCCCAGGATATCGTATCTCCTTTGCAAAGTATACATGAAGAAATAGGCGCTGATGATAGTTCCTCTGTAATTATTGATAAGGTATTTCAGGGAACGCTACATGCGATTAATTTCACCCATGACATATTAAAAGCTGAAGACATCGAAAAGGCAGCTGATGTTATAATGAAAGCTCATCGGGTAATCATAATCGGTTTAGGTAATTCACATGCGGTGGCGTTAGATCTTCAACACAAGCTTTTACGTCTGGGGCTTGATGCAATGTCCATATCAGATTCTCATATACAGACAATCGTAGCTACCCGTCTTCGATCAGATGATGTAATTTTTGCTATAAGTCACTCCGGAAGTTCAAAAGATATTGTAGAAAGCATGGAACTAGCAAAATCCAATGGTACATTTACGATATCTCTTACCAATATAGGAAGTTCACCCCTTAGCAAAATATCAGATATCGCACTTTATACAGCCAGCAACGAAACCAAATATCATATTGTTGCCATGAACTCACGAATAGCACAAATGGCAATCATCGATTCCATCTATACAATTATTGCTACCAGAAATGTTGAATCTGTAAACGGATTTCGTCAAATCGAAAAGGCACTCAAAACAAAAAAATTCTGATTATTTATAACAATAAGAAGAGGTTGCAGCAACATATTTAACTATGTTTTACTGCAACCTCTTCTTAACAAATTTAAAGCGTCCATATCATAATTACTGAATTCGATACAATACTTATCATATCCTTCTTTAACATCACATCCTTGAACAATCGAGAAATCTCAGTTTTTACCATCCCTGCTTCTCGTAATCACTTGAATTTACCGTAATGGTTTCCGTTCTATCTATTACTGTCCATGACTTTATTTAAATACTATGGAACAATGCTAAAGCATCGATATGAAATGTGTACCCAAAATCATCCTCGTACTAGTTTTTGGAACCTACCGCACTAGATGAATTTTGTTTTTTAAACCAGTTCTTGCCTTCAATTATTCTAGTGATCCACATAGCCATGGAGGAATCGCCTGTTACGTTAACCGCAGTTGCAGGTGCATCCGTGATCGTTCCAATAAGAACCATAATCGGAATTGATGCAGCAGGAAATGCAAATGCTGAAATGATAAAAATCTCTCCTACATAACCACC
>JAQZBA010000342.1 GCA_029239365.1 Herbinix sp.
GGAGGGAGGGGTGTTCGACCTGCGGCTTTTGCTGCCGCTGGGTAAGGAGACCTTATGTATGTAACAAAAAAACGAGCCCTTTCGACCATTCCCGCATGCCGGTCTTAAAGTGTAGTCAAAGGTGTAGCCAATCAATAAGTCATTTTATACAGACATTTTAATTCTTCCTTGTATATTTTGCATATTATATAATGCTCTGCAAACACTAATAAAAACGAAAGGAGCATATACCATGAATAGCAAAAACACATCTTCTATAAAACAAGGCCATAGTGTTGAAGACAACAACATTAGCGATAAAAATGTAACTCATTCGGATCATCGCTCGAAAACCGCATCAAATAATGCATCAGATGATCCCTTTTATACCCCGCCAGGAGAAGGCCCAAAACCAAGAATTACATCGAATTAGGCATCTTATCTTCTAACAAAATATGGTGAGTTTAGACTTCCTTTTTCTATCTCTTAACTTCCAGATTCACCGATATTGTTATTCTGCGATGTGCTGCCTCTTAGTCATACAATATAGCTCACATTTTCATGTGAGCTATTTTATATTATATATATATTCTTTCCAAACGTATCCCTATACGACTATAAAGTTCATTCGTTATAGTTCCTGCACTTTTTGCTACACTGGTTGCAAGAATTTCTTCCTGTCCGTCTTCACCGATTAATGTGGCAACATCTCCTTGCTTCACCTCAGGTATATCAGTCACATCAATCAGCAGATGGTCCATACATATCCGTCCGATCATCGGAGCACGACGCCCATGCAGCAATACACTTCCCGAACCGTAGGAAAGATTACGAGGAAGTCCGTCAGCATATCCGACCGGTAGCACTGCTATCCTACTATCCTTCCTTATGAAAGAATCTCTTCCATAGCTGACACTCTCCCCGGCTGCAACCTCCCGTATCATGATAACCCTTGCTTTCAAGGCTAACACAGGGCGTAGCTGTGATGGAAGCTTTGTATTATCCCCTTGTGAACTTAATGAGCCATAGAGAGCAATTCCTATACGGGCATAATCACAGTGCAGTTCGGGATAATTCAAAAGTCCATAGCTACTTTGGATGTGAACCATCGGTATGTCAATACCCCTGTCCTCAAGTTGCTTTAGCAGCTGGTAAAAACGCTCTATCTGACCTCTTGTATATTTGACCGCTTCCTCTTCAAGCTTGTCTGCTACACTCAAATGAGTAAAAATACCAATGACTTTTAACCCATCCAACTGAAAAACCTCTGCTATTTTATTAATTTCCTCTACGCTAATACCCAATCTGTGCATGCCGGTATCTACCTTAATATGCACCTGTATTGAATTTCTTCTGTTGCTTAACAATACTGCATAGTTATAATCTATTACCGTCTGTATCAGACGATAATGCTTCAAGTCATTTGCTCTGGAGATATCGGTAAAGCCTAAAATTAAAATATCACCTTCTACCCCACCTTTTCTCAACTCAATCCCCTCATCAATGGTTGCCACTGCAAAGGCTTTCACTCCGATTTCATTCATGCACTTTGAGACTTTGACTGCTCCATGACCATAGGCATTCGCCTTTACTACTGCCATCATTTCACAGTCCGATGGCATAAGATGTTGTAGTAACCGTGCATTATATTCTAAATTCTTTGTATTAATTTCAAGCCAAGAACGACCTTTCCTTATATCATCTGAAGAACCTGTTTTCATCCTTCCATTCCCAGTCCAATCAGCTTGGTAATAAGCTCTTCAAAAGGTAGTCCGATCCCTTTCATCATATTGGGATAGCGGCTATGCGATGTAAATCCCGGTATGGTATTAACTTCATTAAATACAATCCTGTGATCAGGAGTAAGAAACATATCTACTTTTTAGCGTATATTTTTCATTATAATCAAAAAAACCATCGGTAAGTTCAATTTCATCCACTTCTCCAACCATTAAATCATGATTCCCTAAAATGGCACAGCCCACCTCAAAACCTTCAATGTTTTCCTCTATAATAATCTCATTATCATAGGAAAATGCGGTTCTCACTGCCATAGATAAGTCATTTTCATCATAAATTTTTGTAATTCCAATAGATGATCCACCTTTAACCGGTTTCACAAACAATGGGTAATTCAAATCCTTCGTTTTATCATACAGGACTAGACTATCATAATGTTTTGATAGTACGACGGACTTTGGAACATTGATTCCCTCCGCCTTAACCAGCCTGTGAGCTTTATCCTTATCCATACACAGAGCTGAACATAAGGTACCACATCCGATTAGAGGAATATTTGCCAATTCAAGGAGACCTTGAACGGTTCCATCCTCTCCATTGATACCGTGCAAGACTGGAAAAACTGCATCAATTTTTATATATTTAATACCTTCTAGCCTAAGCTCAATCATACCGTGTAGGCTACGGTCAGGTGAAACAATAATGGGAATACATTCTTTTTTATCCATATGCCAGGTATCATTCTGAAGCTTATCAATAGATCCATGATACCGGAGCCAGGATCCTTCCTTCGTAATTCCAACCAACACTGTCTCATAGTGTCTTAAATCTATATTGGAAATGACTGCATGAGCAGATTGAAGTGATACACAATACTCACTTGAGCATCCACCAAAAATAATCGCTATCTTTTTCTTTCTCATCGTTCTTCTCTCCATTTCATTTTCATATCAACATACAAAAAGCATCCTCTTGTCGTTGGCAATATGATATTACCAGACATGAGAATGCTATTTATTCGCTTTTCCTTTCATAAAACAATAGATTTTCTTATTATATACTTAAGATTTTCTTATGAAAGATCAAGCAGTTGAAAGGCTATTATTATGGGGGCATTGAAGATTAGCAAGAAAAAAGCCCTACAATCGTTAAATTGTAAGGCTTTCCTTGCTTAGCAGGGGATGAGAGATTCGAACTCCCGTGAACGGTTTTGGAGACCGTCATACTACCGCTGTATGAATCCCCTAAATAATAAAGGGTACTGATTTTTCCTACATATTTCATGCAAGGTTTGGATACCGTTATTCTACTAGCTTAACTATATCCCTATTTATGTCGCTTATTTATACTACTATGAATTGTCTCAATTGTCAATATAATATTGAAATTTTACTCTTACATTTTCGACAAGCCTGTAACCATTATTACCTGTGGTACAATGACATAATCTCTTATATAGAAAGCAGCTCCTTTCTCTTAATCCAGAATTCCTGGTAGGAAGGAGCAGCTTTCTATATACTTTCTAGATTATCATTTACACTAGGTGCCATATCTCAGATTCTTGTCTATGGAATCAGTTAAGTGAGTTATAAAATGCATCGAAGGCTGCTTTATCAACTTCAAAGAAGCCAATCTCATCCGCATATACATACCCATCCTTAAGAAGTCTTACGGTGGTAATCAGATTGTCTTCTGTTCTAAGATATAAGAACTTCTGGCTATCTGCTGCGGTATCTTCTATCAACAGATCAATTGGTTGTTCCACTGGTGTTGATACATATAGCTCTTTGATAAACTTATTTAAAGCATCATCTGCCTCCTGCTCCACCTTCTGAAGTCCACCATTATTCCAACTGTCAAGATCTTCCCAGAGGTAAGAGGTTACATTGCCCTTAAGATTAAGAAGTTCAAAGTAATCGTCACCGCTATTCATCGTTAATCCACCGTAGCTGTCATAAATTTCACAGCCAAAGCCCCCTTCATAGGGTGTGTATACCATTAACCGGAACTTACTATCATAACCTTTTACTGTATATACCTCGCTTTCACCTATATTGGAAGAAAAGTCAGCAATATAATCCTCATCTCCGCTCCACTCATCAATACCTCCTGTTGTTGTACCAAGGAAGTCTCCTCGAAGATTAAGCATGTCTGCCTCGCTAACTGTATAACCGTCCAAGGAAGCAATCGCGGTGTTGTATCTTATATAGATTCTATTCTGATATGTGAATAAGGGGCGCATTCTTGCTGCAATTCCTCCATTCGCAGTATCCGGTAGCTTCACCTCAGCAATTGTGATACCGGGATTTGGTGAAAACATTCCACTACGATTCACAGTATACACCCCAGCTGTTATGATTAAAGCTACACTTGCAAAGGCAAATGCAGTTCTCTTGATCAAAAGAGTCTTAGTATTCTTTAAAGGATGACCTGCTTTCATCTTTCGTGCTGTCTCGTTGTTAAAATTCTCTGAGATTTTTATCTGGTCCATTGCATTGACATATTTTTCTCTACTCATGCTTCAAATCCTCCATCTATTTTTGTTTTTAGTAGTTTTCTGCCCCTAGATAACCAAGTTCCTATTGTCCCGGGACTTTTTCTCAATATATTACCTATTTCTATAATCGAATAATTCTCATAGTAGAACAGATGTATCACGGTTCGATACTTTGCCGGTAGGTTTAAGACGATAGCGAGTACATCGCTTTCTTCTTCCGGTAGATAGCTGATTTCTTCCTCCAAGGGAACATGGAAGCGATTCCAAGCCGATTTCAATCGGTTTTTGCTCATATTAATTGTAACTCTGATGAGCCAAGCCTTTTCATGCTCTTCGCTATCAAAACCGCTTCCTCTTCCCATTAAACTAATATATACCTCTTGAACGATATCCTCTGCATCTGCTCTGTTTTTCAGATAAGTGAAGGCTATCTTAAATAATGACTTTGAATATTTATCTAAAACATACTGTATATAATCATCGGTACCAAATGAATAATTCAAGCGCTTCATCTCCTTTCACTTATAATACAATTCTAATTAGCTATATTTTTCATCCGATCATAAAATATTAAACATTTTTTCAAAATTAGTATAAAGAGACTGTCTAACACTGCTGGGAGCATAAGCGATCATCTACCCTACGAGCGAGTGTGCACCCATAACAGAGCGTTCTTCATCGTATAGTTGATAATAGTTAGACGATAAAAAAGTCACCCCCGCTGAGATTTACAGCAAAAGTGACTCTATTATCCTATCATTTATTCTATTGAGTACTAATATACGTTTAGAGTGTTATAAATCAATCAAAACAGGCAAATGGCAAATATACGTCCAGATGTATCCGTAGGCACATATATTCACCTCTATCCAACTATAGTACCAAGCTAAAACTCAGCGAATATGAACTCCTCACAGGCTGCTACTGAGTCGATATTATCGGTAACTTTGCATATTTGATGCTTCATGTTCTCACCGATTTCTCTCTGATCAGCAATCTCCATCTCCAGGATATGTACAGTCTCATTGGCACAGAAGGAATGATCCAGAATCTTACCGAACATTCCTTGTATCTCATGCAACAGGGAAGCAACAAACTTAATATCCTCTTCTCTTGCATCTGCCATCCCTGTCAGGAAATATTCCTGAAGCTGCTCTACTAAATAGGTACCTTCCTTAGAGAGTTTCAGAATGGAATCTGACATATTCATGGTATCAAAGGCATTTTTCTCAAGTACTACCTGTGAACGTTCCCATTGTTCAATTTTGCTTGTCATGTCAAATATACTTTCCTGCGCTGTCGCTAGATGGACTAATCTTTGGTTGGCTATATCCTTCATACATATCCCCCATACTAATATCTATCTCATAAGTATTCCTAAGACCTCTTGGATATTTCGCACTCCGATAAGTTTTATACCATTTCCCTTGATGTGTTCTTTGTTCGCCTGCGGCAGGATACATAGCTCAAATCCCATCTTTGCAGCTTCTGCCACTCTCTGTTCAGCCATATTAACGGCTCGTACCTCGCCGGTTAGTCCGACCTCGCCGAATATTACTGTCTTATTATCTAAGGCTTTGTTCTTAAAGCTGGACAGAATTGCTGTTATTACAGCCAGATCCAGTGCCGGTTCTGTTATTCTCATACCACCAGCAACATTAACATAAGCATCGCAATCAGCTAACCCAATTCCTGCTCTTTTCTCTAACACTGCCATCAACAGATTCACACGGTTATAATCTGTTCCT
>JAQZBA010000343.1 GCA_029239365.1 Herbinix sp.
GTCAGGTCAAACACTTTAAAGATACCTGTTCCGAGAATTCCTCGAAATGTCAGATTGCCTCCGGTAATACAATCGCCGGCTATTCTACCGGTTTTATTTGCTGTAGAACCCAAAGGCCGATATACCGGTTTTCCTGTTATTAGATGGGTTTGTTGTGCACAATCACCACATGCATAGATATCCGGATGATTAGTCCTCATAGTTTCATCTACTTCGATTGCACCTGTAATACCGATTTGTATGCCGGCCTGCTTTGCTAAGTAGGTATTCGGACGAACACCCGTAGACAGTAATACCAGCTCTGCTGCAATACTACTTCCATCCTCCAGAATCACAGAATTATCGGTAATCTCAGTAACCGTAGCATTCAGGTACACCGGGATATTATTCTTCTCCAGATGCTCCTTAACATAGATAGACATATCAGCATCAAGTCCCGGAGTTACTTGGGGAAGCTTCTCAATCAAAGTAACCTCTATACCTATTTTCTTCAAGTTCTCACACACTTCCAGCCCAATAAAGCCTGTGCCGATAATCGCTGCGGTCTTCGGCATACGATGATCAAGGAACTCCTTAATCCTATTCATATCGTTAATATTTCTTAAGGTAAATACCTGTTCCCCGTCGACTCCCTTAATCGGAGGCTTAACCGCACTTGCTCCGGTTGCAAGAATCAGTTTATCATAATAATCCGTAAAAACAGATCCGGTGCTTAAGTCTCTAATCTCCAGTGTCTTACGTTCAGGATCGATAGAGAGGACTTCTGATAAGGTTATGACATCGACATTATATTTTGATTTGAAGAATGTCGGGTCCCTAGGTATCAGATCTTCTGCATGTTCCACTTCACCACCCAGATAATATGGCATACCGCATCCGGAGTAGGATATATAACTATCTTTTTCGTATATTACGATTTCTGACTCTTCATCATTTCTTCTTGCTTTCGCTGCTGCAGAGGTTCCGGCAGCTACTGCCCCTATGATAATTAATCGCATCTTCCATCCTCCTTAGAATTCATACAGATACAGTCGTCATGATCGGTGGTTATGGAATCCCAGAATTCGTTCACCAGAGCAACCAATTCCATATTATTACTATAACGAATCCATGAACCTTCTTTTCTGCTCAGTACCAGTCCACACTCGGTTAATATCTTCATATGGTAAGAAAGTGTGGGCTGTGTTATCTCAAAAGACTCCAGTATATCACAGGCACAGAGCTCCCCACATGATAAAATCTCAACAATTTTAAGTCTGGTCTCATCACCCAACGCCTTAAATATTGGCGCATATCCTAATGTTAATTCCATCATCCTTCATCCATCCATTCTGTATAAACATTCATAAAATACAAATCTCAAATAAATGCATGTAAATGTCTGCCTCTATCTAGATCAACTTCTAAATTAGTTCTTTATAGATTAGATCTGAACCAGTTCTAACTAGATTATATCTGAACCGGTTCTAAATAGCTTTGTCTGAACCAGTTCTATCGAGTTTATCTGACCAGTTCTATCTAGATTAGTTATGAACATGTTCTATCTAGCCTAATATGGTCCAGTTCTATCTAGATTAATCTGATTCAGTTCTATCTAGCCTAATCTGGTCCAGTTCTGTATAGCTTAGTTCTGAACAAGTTCTATCTAGTTTAGTGTTATATAGATATTTATCTATGTCTTTATTATAAAAAATACATAGATAAATGTCAATATGATTATTGTTAATATTATGTAAAATGAATGGTTCCAATCTCTATGCTATGATATAATAAAAGCGTAGTGAGCATACTGTAAACTTGTTTGCAAGTATGCGATCGGAGCTAGTGATCATGAATACGCACTTTATTCATGATATAATAAAAGCGTAGTGAGCATACTGCAAGCTTGTTTGCAAGTATGAGGATTTTCCAATAATAATAAAATTCTAAAAAATAACTGCATCTAAGATGCAGCATGGAGGGTGAATATGAATTTATATATGATTAGTCTAGGAGGTAAAGTGAAAGGATGTAATCTGGAAGTTCATGATGTTCAGTTTATAGTAGCAAATCATATAGACGAAACCATTAATTTACTGAAGAGCAATTGGTATGGTCTGGCTGATAAGCTTCACCTGGACAGCTATAAGGCGGTTGTCGGAGTAGATGGTTATGTATTACGTCTCACTGAGAATAAACCTGAACATAGTAAGCAATTATTTTTTGTTCATATGGGAGGCTATCAGAAGGCTTCAACCCAGGAGTTACATGAGGTTGGACTATTAGTCGGGGATTCGGAACAAGAGGTAAAAGCCAGAGCCTTGAAAGAAATTGGAGCGGCTAATATCGAAAATCATGTTGATAGTATCGTCCGAGTTGAAGCCTGCATGCTGAGTGCTAATGGAACCTCCTATTATATCGAGTTGAACGAATGCCTTGAAGAATTCGATCAATCTCCGGATTGGTTCGGTTACCGGAGACTGGATTGCTAGTCTGCTATAACATGAATTTCTCAATGACACTAGCAACCCCATCTTCTTCATTGGAATGAGTGATAAAGTCTGCTTCTGATTTCAGTTCGCAGGTAGCATTCCCCATTGCAACACCTAATCCGGCGTATTGTATCATTGCTAAATCATTACCGGCATCACCGACACAGATTACTTCTTCCCTTTTTAAGCCAAGATGCTTTGCAATAGCCGAGACACCAGCCCCTTTATCCACACTTTTATCCAAGAATTCAAGAAAATAAGGTGAGCTTCTGAGTATTGAATATTTATCTTTAACCCAATCCGGAATCAGTGGTAGAATGGAATCCAATTTCTCAGGTTCGTCAATAAACATAACTTTAACGATCAAGGTGGATGCATCGATTTCTTCTACAGCTCCTTCGATGATTGGTATCTGATTGATCGTTGACTCAATCTCCGTAAAGGGATTGTTCTTCGGTGTTAATACACTCTTATCCGTAAGAGCATGGATATTGACTCCTAATTGCTGACTTACTGTATATAATTCTTTATAAGCCTGCAGGGATAAGGGCTTGTTAAATATAATATGCTTCGTCTTTGTCCCTTGAACAAGAGCACCATTGAATGTCACCACATAATCATTCTCATCCAATAGATTCAGTTTTTCTATGTAATTCATGATGCCATGTAACGGTCTACCCGTTGCGATCACTAATTTTTTACCTTTTTCTTTGAGCTTATTGATAGTTTTCAGGCATCTATCAGATATTTCCTTATTATCATTTAAAAGTGTTCCATCCATATCAACTGCAATTAATTTATACATAGTTACCTCCAAAAAGACCAATTGCTTCTGAAAGTATCATATATTGCAGAAAATTGCAAGAAAAGAATATTTTAGATAATATTCAAAGATAAAAGCTCAAATGCTTAATAATAAAAAAAGCCTTATAAATCAAGGCTTTTAGGTAGAACAATGGCTATTTTCGGAGCAAATAACTTATGTAGATATCTGATCTCATCCTTATCCCCTCCGGATTCATATATTAATCAATCACAATTTCCAATCCCGTGCTTAAGTAGTCAACTCTATCCTGTAATTCCTCTTTTAATATTTTAAATGCCTTATCACCGGTACAATGCCCGGTATAGATGTGTTTCACGCCTGATTCCTTCAGTTTAATCGCTAGTTTTCTAACCTCTTTACTGCTTTGCTTAATAAGATGAAAACCACCGATCAAAGCATATACTTGCTTCTCAGGAAAGGTCTCTTGTATTTCTCTGATAATTGTATCCGCTCCACCATGGGAACAGCTGTTCAATATGACCAGACCTTGTGCTGTATCAAAAACAAGACTCTGTTCATGATTGAAATTATCAGGTTTATATTGTCCTTCCGAGTTCACATATAGAAAAGCCTTTCGTCCTATTTTCTCAAGACCCTCAGTTTTATGGGGGATAAGGAATACACCGGGTTCAATGACATAATCACCCTCAGCCATAATAATCCTATCCTGACTGCGTTGTAAGATTCCATGTTCTAATCCGATATATTTTTTCAAAAAGGCAATTTTCAGATAGCTATTTTCGCGGGAGCCACTTCTAAGATAAAAGGAGGCCTTGTCATTATGATCAAAAAAAGCTCCCATTCCACCTGCATGATCATAATGAGCATGAGATAGAATGGCATAATCAATCTCCTTGACATCAATCTTAAGTGCCTTGGTATTAATCAGAAACTTATCGGATGCTCCGCTATCCAACAAGTA
>JAQZBA010000344.1 GCA_029239365.1 Herbinix sp.
CCCGGCTCTCTTGCTTTATCCGGTGGGCTGCTTTTCCTTATATTCTCTTCTTATCTACTACATTCATAGCTTTTCAACCTCAAGCTATCATACTATATTGCCACCTTCTGAATAAACAAGGACAAATTCTCCATCAGATTATAGCTTTGATCATCCGCCTTAACGATCGGTCTAAGCGGATAGGATTGATTCTGCTGGACAATAATGCCTTCTACCCTGTTATTAAGCTGCACCTGTAATCCAATGGGATAAATATAAATCGAGTCGCGGTAGGCTTCAAACACCTCCGGATCAAATTTACTATTCACCATAGCTTGAGTCCTCTCATAACATTCATAGGGCATTAGGTTTCCGGTTCGCTGCAAGGTCTCATAAAAATCACAGATACTTAGTATCTTTGCATAATCAATCTGTTTATCCTTACCGACCCGATACGTCCCGCTCCCATCATAATTCTCTTCCTGGAAACGGACTGCCATATATGATAATACAGTGCAATTCTTTTTCTTCAGAAAATCAAATGCTACTTCATAGTGTGGAGTATTCTTGAGCATTGGATCTTTATTCTTGATTACCTTCCCAATATCATGAAGCAAAGCGACAAAGGCCATGGTTTCAATTTTATCCATCACAAATCCTAATAACCTTGCTGTTCGCACCGCTAACATTGCAACATTAATGGAATGCTGAATCAAATCCTCCTTATCCATAACCTGATCTGCAGGAATACTTACCGGTTCATTCTTGATCTCAGGCAAGAAGTCTGCCCTGATAAAATGCATCAATTCCACATGATTAAATTCATTCTTTTCAATTCTAGTGAAAACATCCTTAAGCTTCCGATATATCATAGCCTGCTTATTCGCATCTATGCTCATATTTAACTCAATATCATAATTATCATCTTCAATATATACGGTGCTCAGTCCACTAGTGATTAGTCGTTCGATTAATCGAATAGTAAGAATAGTACCTTCATTCACGAGTTTAGTGCCATCTCTTGACTTGATCGCTACCGCTAATTTCTTGTTTTCTAAATTGCTACCTAATCTTGCTAGATGCACTATGCTATCCTCCTTAGTTCTTAAAACTGAGATAAGTCTAGATACACAATTGTATCACTATATAATGTAATAAATTGATACTTTATCCATATATCACTTAATTCGACAAAAAGGAATGAATTTTTGGGGTAGGATATAAAAAAAGACTTTGCTTCAAGAACGAAGCAAAGTCTAGAGTAAATATAGTTTTTAGGATTATTATTTTGTATAACCGAAGGCTAAGATGGAGAATTCTTTGTCCTTACTGTCGGAAGCCATCTTAATCTCAATTGTATGGGTGGCAGACTCCTCTGCTTCAAATACCACCTTGGTCATCGGATTATTCCAACCACCACCGGTATAACCATCATAGGTCTCCTTCTTAACTCCATCAACATAAACATCAATCTTACCGGTTGTCTTACTATTACTAAGCTTATATACAATAACAAGGTTCTTGCAATCCAGCTTCATTGTAAAGCTCTTACTTCCACCATTTGATGCATGCTTCCAGTTGCTCGGGAAGGTCTTTAAGGACATATTATATTTGAAGCTACCTAGTACTGTATCGACAGAGGAAAAACCTCCTGCATTAATGCTGATTGCATTATCAGCATTCTTGGAATCAATCATCTTAATACCTACAAAGGAATTACCAACCTTTGCTTCCTCAGGAATGGTGATATCACTTTCTGCTATGGCTTCTACAGCAACTGTATCAAAATAATGATTAATACAGTCCGCCATCAGCTGATGACCATCTGAAGTCGGATGATACTGATCCGAGAAGAATTCAGCATCCGTCAAAGCACCGCTGGCAAGTTCGGGAAGAACTGCATCCTTGATACTGATCATCGGGAGATTATAATACTCACCGATTGGTTGAAGTCTTGACTGTAGATTCCATTTTGATTTAAATACACTGAACAGTAAAACGACTGCAGGCTTTTTCTCACTCTTTAATGCATTCACCACTAAGCTCTCATAAGCATCGCCATTAGTAGTATCATCACCATCATTGACAGCAAATTCGACGAACAGAATATCGGGTTCTGCTCCTGCCACACGAACAACATCACGTTCATAACGAACCATTCCGAGGGAGGATGGGGTTCCCGCCATACCGGCATTCACAAATTTTACATTGGAGCCGTCACCTTTTCCAAAGGTTTTCTTGAAATATTCATAAGCGAGATAACCATAGCTTTGTACCGGTTTTAATGCATTATAGCCTTCCGTTATGGAACCGCCGATGTAAGCTATGATAACTTCTTCTCCATTCTGGGCCTTTTCAATTGCTTTTTTCATTCGATAATTATTTCCGCTACTCACCAAAGAATTCTCACATACCTTTACCATTTCTAATTCAGGGCGAACCGTAACCTCTACGGTACCAACCACTGTTGTTTTACTATTATAAGTCTGTTTAACCGTAATAGAAGCAGTTCCAACCTTTTTACCGGTGATAGTGCCCTTCTTATCAACTGTAACCACCTTAGTTGCACTGCTCTGAAAGGAGTAGGTTGCCTTAGCTACCTTATTGTTAATTACAATCGTTGTCGTCGCACCGACACGAAGTGTCTCCTTCGCTTTTACCGTTGCCACCGTTGCTGCTTTTACTGAGATTATTTGCTGTAAGCCAGCGGTTTCTGTAACAAAGCATGCCAACAGCACAAAACTTAGTACAATCACGAAACTCTTAAATCTTCTCATGTCCCCATATCTCCTTAAATTTCCGTATACCCGAAGAGTTAACCAAAGCATCTATGTACTCAGTGAAGATTCTTTTCTTCGGGTACCATGCCCCATATAACAAGTTCCATAGTTTTATTATAATGTTCGTCAGCGAAATAGTCTAATAGCTATATCATTATAATAATTATAATCCGAAACCTATAACACCATCTTAAGTCAAACTATATTATCCTTTTTTCTAACGCATTTATGAAAATGCTCCTCCTAGTTGCATTTTCACAGTCCCGGCTGTATGATAAAACTACATTAGAATCCTATATATAATCTATATTAGACAAGATGAATTGATCCTTCTATTCACTTGTCATAAATAAAAAAGCGAGGTATCTATTATGAATTTAAGTCAAATCAATATCAGAGACCCATTTATTCTAACTTATGACAACCGGTATTATATGTATGGAACACGTGGTGATAACTGCTGGGGTGAGTGTAACGGCTTTGATGCTTATGTCAGCGATGATTTAGTGAGCTGGAGTGAGGCAATTGAGGTATTCCATAAGCCGGAGGGCTTCTGGGCAGATCGTAACTACTGGGCTCCCGAGGTTCATGGATACCAAGGTAAGTTCTATGCTTTTATATCCTTTAAGTCACCAACCCATTGTCGTGGAACACAGATTCTAATCGCAGATTCACCCCTCGGCCCCTTCCGTATCCATAGTGACGGTCCCGTAACACCCTTTGATTGGGAATGCCTGGACGGAACCTTCTATGTAGATGAAGCCGGAGCACCCTATATGGTCTTCTGTCATGAATGGGTACAGGTAGGCGATGGAGAGATGTGTTTGATCAAGCTGACCTCTGACCTAAAGTCAGCAGCTTCTGAACCGGTAGTATTGTTCCATGCTTCGGAACCTTCCTGGGCAAGTTATGCAAAAGAAAACATTAAGAGTTATGTTACCGACGGCCCTTACCTATATAAGCCCACCGGGAACAGCTCAGAGAATACACCTCTGATCATGCTTTGGGCGAGCTTTAGTAAAGATGGTTATGCAGAAGCGATCGCCATCTCCGATAGCGGTAACATAGAAGGTCCCTGGAGGCATGCACCCGAACTTCTTTATACTAAGGACGGTGGCCATGGTATGATCTTCAGAGCCTTTGACGGCACGCTATATCTCACGCTTCATACACCAAACCAAACGCGCCTGGAACGCCCCGTATTCATACCTCTGATCGAGCGGGATCATATGATCTATGTCTCTAACTCCAATGAATCATAATATTATGATCAGACACCTTCTGATTGTGGTTGTCTTATGCTATGGCGACAGTTATGGTAAGATATAGCATGTCACAAATCTATGAATACATGAAAAGGGTGCTGAAAGCCTACCACTTTCAACACCCTTTTCATATCACAATATGAAGAGAAGAATTAGCACGATATTAGACAGCCACATCTAAT
>JAQZBA010000345.1 GCA_029239365.1 Herbinix sp.
CCTATCTGCTTAAGACAGCAGGTCTTCCTGGAACCTCCTATAATAATTATTTATTGCAGCTTCAGAATGAAATTCCGGTGATCAATGCACATTTTTATCTCACGAAGGAAGGGAAGTACTATCCCCTATCAGCAGAGTCCTCCTATTCAGAGCTGGTACAGCAATATAAATATGTGGGTTACAATAATGCTTTGGATAAGAAGGATAAGCTTTGGGATTATTATCGCCTACCGTAATAAGGGACAAGCATTCATTGATGAAACAGCTGTTGTAGGATGTAAAGAAACTATAAAGGAAGCATTAAAATGTCGTTAAGAAGGTCGAATAAAGTTGAAGAAAATCGGTAATGGTATATAATCATTTTATAAGTATCATTAATTACAAAAATGTATGGAGGCTTTATAAATGGATATCGTTACCTTAATATCATTAATATTAGGTTTTGCAGCTTTAATCGTTGCTTTTGCATTAGAAGGTGGACATATGGCAGCGTTGCTTCAACCAACAGCAGCGTTGATTGTATTTGGAGGTTTGTTAGGTGCAGTTGGGGTTTCCTTTCCGGGATCTGTGCTAAAAAATATACCCAAGATAATACTGAAAGCCTTCTCCGCGAAAAAGCAAGACCGGAATGAGATTTTGCAAACTTTTATGAAATTATCTGAGGTGGCAAGAAAAGAAGGTCTTTTGTCCCTGGAACAGCAGGTGGAAGAGTTGGAAATGAATGATTTCACCAAGATCGGACTTCGTCTGGTTATCGATGGTGCTGACGAGGAGGTTATAGCTCAAGCCCTTGAGACCAGAATAGAGAATATGGAATATCGGCATGAGAAAGGGATAGCGGTCTTTGAAGCTGCCGGTGGATATGCTCCTACGATGGGGGTTATCGGAACAGTAATGGGATTAGTGCATGTACTGGGGGATCTTAGTAATCCGGAGGAATTAGGAGGCAAGATTGCAGTAGCATTTATCGCCACCTTGTATGGAGTTGGATCTGCTAATTTAATGTTTTTACCGATTGCGAATAAGTTGAAAGAGATGAACGCGGATGAGGTAATATCTTATAATATGTCATTAGAGGGAATTCAATTACTTCGATGTGGCAGTAACCCCGCATTTATGAGGGAGCAGCTGAAAGGATATTTGGAGCATGAAGAAAGCGAAAAAACAGAAGAAGGAGAATAGTGAGAGATGGCTTCTTACCTATGCTGATTTAATCACACTCCTAATGATTTTATTTATCCTTTTATTTGCAATGAGTAATGTCAATCAGGATAAATATGAAGCATTATCAGAATCCTTAAATGCTTCTATGGGTGAAGGAGCCGGAATATTCAATGGCTCTAATAGTGCACTGCCAGAGGGTGGAGGAGATTTAACGGTTTCCATCGGTGTTGAGGGCGAGGAGGAACCAGAGCCGAAGCCGACTACTTCTGCTACTGTGACAGGAGAACCTACACCAGAAGTCACAAAAGCAGCTACAGACACGACGAATGACATGACCGAATTCTCCGGGAGCTTAAGTGATACTGATGATATGAAGAAGTTCGATGAATATTTAAAGAATATTCTAGAGGATATGGATATTGGTGAATATGCTAGTACCACACTGTCCGACAATGGATTGAAGATATCCTTTGCTAACGATGTGTTCTTTGATAGCGGACAGGATATATTAAAGCAAGAGATGAAGCAGGGATTAGCAGATATTGCTTTATTGCTTAATAAAATAGATAATGATATTACCATTGAAGGGCATACGGATAATGTACCGATTAGTATGAATAATCATTTTACATCGAACTGGCAGTTATCGGCTGCACGAGCAGCGAATGTAGCTCAATATCTTTGTGAGAAAGAAAATCTCGCAGGTTCTCGTATCACGGCTGCCGGCTTTGGTGAATATCGTCCGGTTGCTTCGAATAATACGAAAGAGGGAAGAAGCAAGAATCGAAGAGTTGATATCATTATAAGTTATAACAGTGTGAATTAAAAAGCAAATTCACACAGATGATGTGATAGTAGTGGTTTCGCATTAGAGGTATATAACAAAAGGCTTTCGCATGAGGGAGATCAGAGAGAATAAGGATGGACTATATAAGTCCTTATTCTTTTCTGGATCTCTTCTGCGAAAGCCTTTTAAATTAATTACATTATGCACATATCCTTGTGATATCCTCCTGGCCCAGAGATTCTTTATCCAAGAGCTCGGCGGTAAGTGCCTCAAGCTGTGACTTATTATCTTTCAGGAGTGTTCTTGTCGCTTCGTATAAATGGTTCATATGTTCTCTGCATTTGGTAATCATCTGCGCGTTTTGACCATCCTCAAAGATATCAAGGCTGAATAAGCCCATCTCCTCATCCATTCCGAATTTATTAATATAGTCTAGAATTAGCTGAGATGCTTTTTGTATGTCATTACTTGCTCCCGTAGTTATCTCATCGGAGCCAAAGATTACTTCTTCTGCAATCCTGCCCGCCAATAATACTTGTATATTGGCTTTTAATTGACGTTTGTTCTGGAACATGGTATCCTTCGGGATACTCAGATTGAAGCCTCCGGCACCACGTACACTGGGGATAATCGTAACCTTTGATATGAAATGCTCCGGTAGCAGCAGAGTCGTTGCTAAGGCATGACCGGCTTCGTGGTAGGCAGTAATTCTGCGGTCCAGATCTGAGATATAGCTACGGTCCTGTTTGGGAGCTCCGGCAATCACGGTATAGAAAGCTCGGTCAATATGATCCATGCGAATTACATTGTCCTTGTCATTCGCTGCATTAATTGCGGCCTCATTTAACAGGTTTTCCAGCATTGCACCACTAAAGCAGACGGTGGATTTGGCTACACTTTCTAGATTGATGTCATCTGCAAGAGGCTTTTTCTTAGCATGTAGCGATAATATGTGCTGCCTGGCATTCACATCAGGAAGACCTATCTCAATATGGCGATCGAAGCGGCCGGGACGAAGAAGAGCTTCATCTAAGGTATCCAGACGATTCGTAGCACCGATTACGATAATACCCTGATTGTCATGAAAGCCGGACATTTCTGTTAGAAGAGCATTCAAAGTCTGATCGCGTTCATCATTGCTGGCAGATACATTTCTTGCTCTTTTCTTACCGATGGCATCAATTTCATCAATGAAGATTACAGCCTTCTCGCTTTTCTTTGCTTTGTTAAAGAGGTTTCGGATACGGCTTGCACCTACACCAACATACATTTGAACAAAATCCGAACCGCTCATAGCATAGAAGGGAACATTAGCTTCACCGGCAATTGCTTTTGCCATCAGAGTCTTTCCGGTTCCGGGAGGACCATAGAGTAGAAGCCCCTTTGGCATTCTGGCACCTACCGTATCATATTTCTCCGGATCCTTGATGAATTCGATGATATCACCGACCATGGATTTTGCTTCTATATTACCGGCAACAGAGGCAAGTGTAACACTGGAGTAAGTTTCCTTCTTTGATGATTTCTTCTTGTTGGAATCCTTAATCATGCTGCTAGAATTACCACCGTTTCGGATGTACCAGAATACTCCACCGATCACCAGACCTACCATCAGTACCTTAAGAAGCGTAACCAAGACATTTTCTTCTCCATAACGTACCACAACTTCGTTCAATAGGAGCTGCTCGGTAAAAGCTTCTGTTTTAGGGTTCGGAACGGTATATACAGTATCAGGTTCCGCAGATAGAATAGCCTCAAAGGTATTCCCATCTTGACTAAATACTATCTCCTGAACCTGTTTTTGTTCCATTGACTGAAGAAAGTCAGGGTAAGACATCTTACTAGACTCTGTAATCCAATATCCACTTGCAAGGAAGATGGCAGCAGCCATAACGATGCCTGCTAATATAATTAAGTATAATTTTTTCATAGTGCGACCTCCGGAAGTAAAAAGTTTACAATCATATTCTTCTATTCTAGCATATATCATTAAAAAATCTAGAATGAAATAATGGAAGGGCTTCCTGTTACTGTACACCCCCCCAGCCAAAGCTTATGAAGATTGTTACAGTACACACCCCAGCCAAAGCATATGAAGATTGTTACAGTACACACCCCAGCCAAAGCTGATGATATGAGTTCAATCAATGTTTCCGAAATCGGAGACGCTTTCGCTTAGTTGCATTACGTAGCGGTACATAAGGTTCTAAAGGACAGAACCTAAGTACCGACGAATGCAAATAC
>JAQZBA010000346.1 GCA_029239365.1 Herbinix sp.
GATATTGGTTTTTGCTATCTGACTAGTCAGGATGTTGTAAGACACCCTCTTGTTCAAAAAATTGTAAAAGCTTATGATACCTATGAAGAAAATCAGAAGCATTACAATACGAATACCTTGGAGAAGGAAAAGCACAAGAAGATAATGCACTTAAATTATAAATCCGAAAAGATCAGGGGAAACCGAGATGAGAGCAGGTAAAAAAAGCGATGTCATTGATTCACAAGTGTCGATAGCTACAATAATCCAAAAGGAAGCGGAGGATAGAAAACCTAAGAATTCTATCCTTATTACCATATTACCCATCTTGTCCATGATTGCTGCAATTGTTCCCGGAATTCTTAATAAGACTTCCGGTGTGGAGATTGCCAAGGCGGCAATCCTTATCATGATTTTAACCACCGTTGCAACCTTTTATATCCGTCTGAATTTGGATACGATTCTAGAGAAGAAGCTTGCTAAAACTGTAATCACTCTTAGCTATCTAGGCTCCATTTGCCTGCTACTGATTGTACCGGAACCATATCTGTACTCTTTCTGGATGCTTGGTGGGTTGTTTGTTGCCATGGTCATTGACAATAAGCTGGGATTACTATTCCATTTCAGCTTATCTTTTGTCATGGGCATTAGCTTACAATTAGAACCGGAGATCATGATTCATATTATGATTATCGGTGTTATTATTAATCTACTCTCCGGTGCACTTAGATCCTCCTCCACAGTGATCTATGCAATGATTATTGTATTATCAACGAATGTTACCTTATCCTTTGTGATCAATAACTTCATCTTTGACACCAAAATTAATTATAATTACCTTTATTCCTTATTCAGTATCTTGGCGGTACTAATAACCGCTTTTTTATTGAGCCTGTGTTATGAACGGATTAATGGTAAGCTTAATGATAAGAAGGTGGAGCAGGAAACACCACCACAGGAGAAAATACCTGCGATCTCGAATACGACTTATCCGACAATAACAGTCGATATCATGGATTCATCAAGCCCTGAGCTTAGTATACAAAGTATTTCTACGGAAATAGATGAAACTAACGAGCTTGTTCCTTCGTCTATCATAGGAGAGAATATGCAGCTTGACCGAATTATTGGCACCAGCTCCAGTTATGATGTATTATGCTCACCAACCAATGAACTGCTGATGAGATTGAAGCAGCATTCTGAGACATTATATTCTCATGCTCTCTTCATTGCGGACCTCTCCGGACGTGCTGCTAAGTTGATTGGTGCCCAGGAGCAATTAGCTAGGGCAGGAGGCTTATATCACGAGATTGGTAAGTTAAATGGCAAGAACTATATTGAAGAAGGACTGAACATTGCTGAGGATTATGCGTTCCCGAAGGAGCTTAGAGCAATCCTAAAGGAACATAATATCAAGTATGACAAACCGAACTCAGTAGAAGCTGCGATTGTTATGTTGTCTGATAGTGTTGTGTCGACCATTGAATACATAGAGAAGACAGAAGAGAATAAATTCACTACGAATAAGATTCTCGATAACATTTTTCAGATGCGTATGGATAAAGGGACCTTCGATAATGCCAATTTGTCGCTGAAGGAATTTAAACTATTGAAAGAATTCTACCAAAAGGAATTTAATCGATAAACTATTTTTTGATGTTGCGGAGCGACATCAGGATTGGAAGTGATAAACTTATGACTATTAATTTTGATTATGAAGTGACGAAGGTGTTTGATTTTGATTTTGAAGAAATCGAAAAGAAGGTCGTTGAGGCTTGTCTTGACTATGAGAACTGCCCTTATGAAGCGGAGGTAAGTATTCTCCTTACCGATAATGAGCAGATTAGTCAGATTAATGAGGAATTTCGCGGCATTGCTTCTCCAACGGATGTGTTATCATTTCCGGTAATTGACTATGACAATCCAGGTGATTTTTCTAATCTTGAGGATGCAATCGCAGATTATTTTCATCCGGAAACAGGTGAGCTATTGCTGGGTGATATCGTTATTTCTATTGACAAGGCGATGACACAGGCACAGGAATTTGGTCATTCCCTGATGCGTGAGCTTGCATTTTTAACAGCCCATAGTATGTTCCATCTGTTTGGCTATGATCATATGGAGGATGAGGAACGAAGGATTATGGAAGAGAAGCAAAAGAACGTGTTGGACAAGCTGCAGATTCTAAGATAACATTACGAAATATTGACGAAAGGTATGAAGAATACATGAAAAGACTCGTTTATTATGTACTTATGATACTGACTATGCTACTTATGTTTGGATGTAAGAAGGAAAGTGGCTTTAATGGAAGTGTAATACAGGATTATCAAGATCAATTTGACGACGAAGCAAAGGTAACAGAGCAACCAAGTGAAGCAACTGCATCACAAGCGACAGTTACCCCGACAATCTCTCCTGAGGATGCAAATCATGATGGAATGATGAGAAGTTATCTTAGTGGTCTATGGGTGCCGATCGAAGTAGGAACGTCGCGGCCCTATGCGTTCCAGTTCAGTAATTTTAAGACCGTATCCAACCAATGGGGTATCAGCCAAGCAGATATTGTATATGAGTGTATCGTAGAAGGTGGTATCACCAGACTTCTTGGAATTGGTGAGAATTATAACGGAGACCGAATCGGGTCAACTCGCAGCTCAAGACATTATTTTGTAAGTATCGCAGATGAATATGATGCGATTTACATACATTATGGGAAGACAAAGTATGCTACAGCTAAGATTAAAGCATTGGGTATTGACAATCTGGATGGAGAGACCGGAATAGGAACCACAGTATTTTATAGGGATAAGTCCTTGAAGGCTCCCCACAATGCATTTGCCTCCCTGGACGGTATATTAAAAGGAATTAAACAGAAGGGTTATGAAACAAAATATAAAGAGGGTTATGATCCTCATTATACTTTCTATGAAGAAGATACTGACTTAGCTTCTAATAATGCGGTTAATCAGCTATCTATCAAGTTCTCTGCTTATACAACACCGAATTTTGAATATAATGCTACCGATAAGCTGTATTATAGAAATCAATTTAACGGAGCTCATAAAGATTCTCTCACCGGAGAGCAATTACGGTTTAAGAATATTATTGTTCAATTTGTAAAGGAATGGGATATTGATAAGAATGATTATCAAACCATGGACTTGGAGAATGCCAGTGGTTCCGGTTATTATATTACGAATGGTAAAATGATAAACATTACTTGGAAGAAGAATGAAGCAAATCGTGTAATGAGATATTACGATGAGTCAGGAGAAGAGCTTACGATAAATCCGGGTAAGACTTACATAACTCTGTTTCCGAGAGACCGTACGGAGGACATCAAAGTGAATTAATCAATTAATTCACTTGTCAGGAATAGATTAATTGATCTGCTCTAGCCGTTTTTCAAACACTTCAGATAAGAGCCTAGCATACGTTATGAAAAAGGAGAAGGATATGTCATCAAGAAGCAAAAGTAATCATTTTCTAGTACAGGGAAGCATATTAGCGGTTGCATCAATTTTGGTCCGCGTCATTGGTCTGCTCTATCGTATGCCTATGGTAAGAATTATTGGCCGGGAAGGAATGGGACTTTATTCAAATGCCTTTGAAGTATACAATATTGCTTTGATCCTTTCTTCTTATAGTATTCCTCTCGCTGTAGCTAAGCTTGTTTCAGTAAGAAGGTTTAATAAAGAGCATCGCAATGCATATCGTATCTTCTTAAGCGCGTTGATTCTAGCAATCAGTGTTGGACTTATCGCTACGTTAGTCGTATTCTTTGGTGCTAACACGATCGCAATCTTATTATTTAAAAGTTCAGATACAACGTTACCTCTACAAGTGTTAGCCCCAACGATCTTTGTGTTCTCGATTATGGGAGTATTTCGTGGCTTTTATCAAGGCAAGAATACCATGATCCCTACAGCAGTATCTCAGGTACTGGAGCAAATCGTCAATGCGATTGTCAGTGTTGTTGCTTCTTGGTACTTGATTAAGAATCATAGTGTAGGACCGAATATGTCAGCTTACGGTGCAGCCGGTGGTACCTTTGGTACCTTAGCCGGTGCTTGTATAGCGTTGCTGTTTTTATTATTTGTATTCGTTATCTATAAGACGGTAATGAATAAACAGATGAGACACGATCCCACAGATCATCGAGAGTCTTATTCAGAAGAGTTCAAATTATTATACTTAACGAT